>NZ_DJTA01000025.1:0-41755 GCF_002440335.1 Sphingobacterium sp. UBA6320
AACTTTTTGGGGGCACTGCATCGGTAAGACAGCCTTTTATTTGTTATGATAGCCAGAATTGAGCTAATTTTTGCTGTTCTTCGGATTGATTTTTTAATGGCTGGATACGGAACATCTTTTTATTGTTGGCCCGTATCTGAATTTTAAGTTCTTTTATTATTCCGTCTCGTGCGATCAAGATATCTAAAATCTCGCCCTGAGTACTATGCTGCATAAAATAATCATACTCTTTATCTTTCATATCTAGGCGTATACCATTAATCGCAATTAATTCATCACGAACATTGAGACCTCCATCCCAAGCCCCTGATCCTTTTTCTACTGCGGTAATAATATGCATACCATCATTTTTTTGATAATTTATTCCAAGGCTTAGGTAATTGCTTTCGGCATTTATATCTATCATTTCATATCCCACTAAGTTGAAATAGTCGTTGTAAGGAAGTTCCCCATTTTCATGTGCTGCTTGGAAGATATCAGCGACTGAAATTCCAGAAACTTGCTCTACCAGTTGTTGAAATTCGTGCTCTTCAAATCCTCTATTTTCCTGTATATAGAAATAGTCGTAAGCTACTTTTAATACGTCATCTAATTTTTTTGTTCCTTTTGATGCTGCAATTATTTTTAAATCTAAAAACACGGTGAGCATAGCCCCTTTATTGTAATAGGAGATGCTAGAATTGGGTGAGTTTTCATCTTGTCTGTAATACTTGATCCAGGCATCAAAACTTGCTTCGGCCGCAGATTGTATGAGATGGCCAGGACGATTGAGTACAGTCGTAAAATCGTTTGCTAATAAATTGAGATACTCTTGCTCAGAAAAGAAACCACACCTTTTGATGATTAAATTGTCATAGTATGAGGTAAATCCTTCCATGATCCATAGACCGGTGGTGTAGTTTTCTTGATCATAATCAAATGGACCTAGCGCTTTAGGACGTAGACGTTTTACATTCCATAAATGAAAGTACTCATGTGCAATGAGACTTAAATATGTTTTGTAAGATCCTTCATTGCTATAGGCTGTTCTGGATGCTCCCAGTACTGTTGAATTGAGATGTTCTAATCCTCCTCCTCCTGACTGATAGTTATGGGTGATGAAGACATATCTTTTGTTGGGGTTGGAGCCCCAAATGCGGGTTTCTTCTTCTACTATTTTTTGAACATCTGCACTTAATCTTTCTTTATTGTATGTGCCGCCTCCTACCATGGCAAATTCATGTTCTACGTCCGACGCTTGGATCGTCCATATATCTTGATTGCCTATTTCAATGGGGGAATCGTATAGAATATCAAAGTCTGGTGCAAAAAATGTATGATGTTCAACTTTTTCAAGACCCGTTGAAATATATTTCCAATTTTCTGCAGGGAAAAATTTTACGGTTACAGATTCATCAATCATACCGTCTATATGTAGGAAAGTTGCGGTTGGTACAATGAAAGCATGTTCGTCATTAATGAAATTAGTCCGGACGGAGCTCTCAAAACCATAGACATGATAGTTGATCACTAATGAGTTTACATTTTTGCAGTAAATACGCCACGTGTTTTTACTAATTTTTTCATATTTTACATGATCTTCGACAGAGAATCGTTCTAATTGTTTTGAATATTCGCGTATTAAGTAGGATCCTGGAGACCAAACGGGCATTTTTAAGTCAATGAAATCTGTTTGAATTTCTTTGATAGACATTTTTATATCTGCGTAATGTGCTTGAGGCTCACTAAAGGAAACATCAAAATGTACTTTTGATGTACTATTACTTTTTTCGATCATTTTAAAGCGTTAAATAACTGATACGTATATCAGTTCAAAATTTATTTGTGGTTTACAAAAGTACAAGGTTATGTGTGTTATACAAAATTTATTGGTGAATGTTTTGGGTGTCGTTAGTAATTTTGCTTTGAGGGCAAATGTTAAGTTATTTTAAAACTTGAAAATTTTGTATATTTGATACGCTCCATGGAGCATAATCTTTTTATTTATGATTTTAGTTGTTGATAGTGGTTCATCCAAATCAGATTGGAAATTGGAACTTCCAGATAGTCCTCCTTTGTCTTTTTCTACAAATGGGCTCAATCCTTTTTTTGTAAATGATAAAGAAATTACTCGGGTGATCAAAGAGATACCTGAAATTATACCTTATGCTAACGAAATAACGGAGCTTTATTTTTATGGTGCCGGCTGCATCTCTCCTGATAGAAGGGAAATGGTTTCAAATGCCTTGACGCCATTGTTTGAAAATGCATTTATATCTGTTGAGAATGATCTGGTTGGAAGTGCATTAGCTACTTGTGGCAAGAACAAAGGTTATATAGCAACTTTAGGTACGGGATCTGATATCAGTTTTTTTGATGGTGAGGAGGTGCAACCTTCTAACTATGGCAATGGTTATGTGTTAGGTGATGAGGGCTCAGGAGCTTGGTTTGGGAAAAAGTTAATCACTTTATTTCTGTATGGAAGGCTTCCAAAAGATCTGGCTGAGAATTTTGCTGAACATTATCGGGTAACAAAGGAGATCGTTATTAAGAATGTTTATCAAAAGGAGAGACCAAATGCTTATTTGGCTTCATTTGCACCATTTTTATCGGCTAATATTACGCATCCTTTTATTGATGAAATTGTTCGGTCAGGTTTTGAAGAATATGTTCAGACATGTGTACTCACGTATCAGGATTATCAAGATTATGAATGTCATTTTGTGGGTTCTATCGCTTATTATCTTGATTTGATACTCCGTGATGTATGTAATGGTCATCATATTAAAATTGGTAAAATATTAAAATCGCCGATCAACGAATTGTTTGATTTTGTGATTGAAAGAGAAAAAAGTTCACTTATAAATTTTTAACACAACATGATGATTTTATCCACAATTATTGCTTGTTTTTCCATGATATTTGGAAATCCCAGCATCTATGATTATACCTTTAAAAGTCTAGATGGTCATGACGTCAAGATGTCTTCTTTTAAAGGAAAGAAAATTCTAATAGTCAATACGGCTTCTAAATGTGGCTTTACGAAGCAGTATAAGGATTTGCAAGAGCTGTATAAGCAGTATGGTAAAGATTTGGTGATTATCGGATTTCCAGCCAACAATTTTGGAAATCAGGAGCCTGGTACTAATGATGATATTCAGGAATTTTGTCAGCAAAATTTCGGTGTTGAATTTTTGATGGCTGAAAAGGTTGAGGTGAAAGGAGACCAAATTGATCCACTGTTTAAATATTTAACCAGTCAGGACAATCCAGATTTTAAAGGAGAAATTAAATGGAACTTTGAAAAGTTTCTAATTGATGAGCATGGTAAACTGGTGCACCGCTATCGTTCAGCTGTCAATCCATTGTCCGATGAAATTGTCAATTGGGTAAAAAAATAGAAATTGAAAGCCAACAGATTTATTTGTTGGTTTTTTTTTGATCGTATTTTCAATAGGTGTGCAAAAAGAAAGTCCACCTTGGGAGGGTGGACTTTAACTAACCAATTATAAACCTAAATTATGAAAAGTATTTTATAGCTACTAATAGCTGTTATTATCTTGTTTCATATAGATATACAAACCTAATGCCAAAAAATAGTTCGAATATTAAAATATTGTTAAGAGTTTGTTAAATTATAGTAACATCTTCTGCATCTTGCTTCATATGCTTCTTTTTCGCCTAAAAGTACAGTGGTTGTATCTGATGAAGTTCTAAAAGAATAATTTGCTGGGGCTCCGCATTGCATACAAACGGCATGTACTTTAGTGACATGTTCGGCAATAGCCATAATATTAGGAATGGGGCCAAAGGGTTGTGCTTTGAAATCCATATCCAATCCGGCTACTATGACACGAATTCCTTTATTTGCCAAATTGACACAGACCTCTGTCAAACCTTCATCAAAAAATTGTGCTTCATCTATACCAACTACTTGTGTATCGTTGCTGAGTAACAAAATTGATGATGAATGATCTACTGGCGTGGATGGAATACTGTTGCTATCGTGTGAAACTACCAAAAGATCATCATACCTTTTATCTACTGCTGGCTTGAAAATTTCAACATGGAGTTTGGCATATTGTGCTCGCTTAAGTCTTCTAATGAGTTCTTCGGTCTTACCCGAGAACATGGAACCACAAATAACTTCGATACTTCCATATGCAGGCCCTCGTTGGGTAAAATTATGTTCAGAAAAAAGCATTTAAATGAATTAAAATCAATAAATTGAGTATTATCTCTAATCAGTGCGAAATCTGATTTTTAAAGTAAAATAATACGGATTAAGTCCTGCTAATATCAGAATTTAATATTAAATTTGAGTCTATAATAACTAAAATACTGAACAATAAAGTATAAATCAGTAAGTTGGAAATAGCGTTTAATTCCATTTGTAAAATTTAAGCTTTTACTGGCATCAAGAACAAAGAAATGTATAATTTATGGCGACGAAACAAAATTTATTTGATAAGATAGGCGATGTATTGCAAGAGTTGGAAGTACAGTATTTAGCACTTTCAAAAAATGGTTTTGAAAATAAAAAAACTGATTTAGCTCTGTTAGAGGCTACTGCACAATATCTTGCTGCTCAAGTAGGGGTGTTAAAGGCACAGGATCTCCTCGATAAAGAACAGAAATTGGCTCGGGAAGATGAACCTGCTGCGCCAAAAGTAGTACATAGTCAAGTAGAAGAAGAAAAGGTGTCGTTTAATAATTACTTTACTCCACCTTCCAATTTGTTTCAAGGTAGTCTGCAGAAGAAAGAAGAGCAGCCTATTGCTCATGCTGATGTCGTCATTGAAAAAAATCATTTAACAGGTGGAAATGATATTTTGGATACGGATGCTGAACAAACGCATGCGGATGAAGTGAGTCCTGCCCAGGAATTCAATCCTACTGAATCGGTTAAAGCTACTGAAGAGGCTAACGTTGAACGTGAAGTAGTGGATAGCGAGCAGGTGTATGTTAGACCTGTGGTGCCTGAAGAGAAAGTTGAGATAAGCGATGCTCCATCAGCAATACCGGAAATGGAGCAAGAAAAAGTGATTGTTCATGAAGTAATCGAAGAATCAAAGGAAATTTTCATAGAAGAAGAAATCCGTGTGGAAGCTTCAAGCGAACCTGAAACTACTGCTCGACCTTTAACATTAAATGAAATTATTTCACAACAAAAGAAAGCTGGTGTTCAAAATCGTGTTTTTGAAATGAATAATCCAACAGGCAATTCAGGACAGGTGAAGGATATTAAGACGATCATCAATTTGAATGATAAGCTTTTGTTTATTAAAGATCTGTTCAACGGCTATAGTTTGGCTTATAGCGAAGCAATTGAGTTACTGAATCGTTGTAATGATTATGCAGAAGCAGACGCATTTTTACAAACCAATTATGCTGTAAAAAATAAATGGGTCGAAAAACCTAATAGTGTTGATAAGCTTTATGCTTTGATTAGAAAGAGATTTGCATAACTACAATAAAAAAGCTGACTACTAAGTCAGCTTTTTTATTGTAGTTGAAATTGAATCCAAGTGGTGCCTTCTAACCCATAAAAAAAGTATTTGGGTTGCAGTATCTCGGCTAATGTTTCTAATTCTAGGCAGTAGTTTTTCCCTGGAATTTTTCCGAATTTTTCTTTATTGATTAAGAAAACCTGATTTAGCTTAATGGCATTGGTATCATACCAGTTTGAATCCGATAGTAGATTAGGAATTTGTGCAATTGTTAATTCCTCATCATTGATGATCATGACTTTATCAGCTTCTGCAATATTATTGGTTGGTATGCCGCCCGCAATGGTCAGACATTCTTGCAAATAATTGCTGGAGTTTATTACTGTTGGGTTTAGTCCGTCTAAAACAACGACTTTAGGACGATCTGATGCTGTGATAAATTTCAGCTTATGGATGATGATATGGACTTCATCATCTAAAATTTCTAAAAGATCAGCTGTTTTTTCAGTTTTATTTAATACTTGACCTATACACTTGGTGTAATTTATGATATCGTTACTCGTCACCAAGTTACTGGGTATGGCATAGATTTCATCTAAAATTCCTTGTGGCAAATGAGCTTGATCAACTTCATATTGATTTAGGATAGCTTCAACTAAAATTTCTTGATTGCTTTGCATGTTGCAAATTTACGAAAGGATGATTTGATTTGCGAATTAAATTGAAAGGTAATTTTGACATCTATGTTTTGAATTCAAATGTGTAAATTGCCCTATATTTAGAATTGTAAATTTAGATCTTATATTATGTTTGATAAATTATTCCAAGCACAACAAAAGGCACAAGAAATTAAACAGCGATTAGATAATATTTCCGTATTTGGAGAAGCTGAGGGTGGACTGATAAAAGTTGTTGCGACCGCTAATAAGGAAATTAAGGAAATTACAATTGATCCGATTTTTTTGAGTAATGCGGACAAAGAGGAGCTGGAGGAACTACTTGTAGTGGCTTTAAATAAGGCGATGGTACAAGCGGAAAATGTGAGTCAATCCGAAATGTCTGCTGCTAGTCAGGATATGTTAGGTGGATTAGGTGGACTATTTAATCAATAAAATTATGAAAGCTACTTATTATGGACA
This sequence comes from Sphingobacterium sp. UBA6320, assembly GCF_002440335.1. NCBI lineage: Bacteria > Pseudomonadati > Bacteroidota > Sphingobacteriia > Sphingobacteriales > Sphingobacteriaceae > Sphingobacterium > Sphingobacterium sp. UBA6320. The sequence goes on from NZ_DJTA01000025.1 coordinate 6,569, forward strand.
ATCTTGTGTTGCATTTAACTTTGATGGACATGAGGTATTAATGGATCCATTTATCAGTTATAATCCATTGGCAAAAGCGATTGATGTAAATGCGATCTTACCTGAATATATTTTTTTAAGTCATGGACATCAGGATCATGTAGCTGATATGGCTCAAATTCAAAAGAATAGCCAAGCTACAGTTGCTGCTATTGTGGAGACTGCTGCTTGGGTAAGAAAACAAGGTGTACCAGATGATAAGGTAATTGAATTTAACTTAGGAGGGACTATAAAAACTTCTTTTGGTACAGTCAAGATGGTATATGCTTTACATACTAACAGTACTCCAGATGGTGAATATGGTGGATTTCCTGTTGGATTTATCTTATATTCTGGGAATAAGAAAATTTACTTTGCTGGAGATACCGCGCTGACCATGGAAATGAAATTGTTGGCTGATATTGAACTAGATTGGGCTTTTTTACCTATCGGTGGACATTATACAATGGACGTTGATGATGCAGTAAGAGCTGCGGAATTTATCGATTGTGATAAAATAGTAGGAATTCATTATGACACATTTCCTCCAATTACTATTGACAAAGTCAATGCAGTAGAAAAATTTGCTAATTGCGGCAAGACATTGTACTTACCTGCAATCGGTGAATCGATCGAATTATAGCTATAAAAGGGGAATTATGTGTTAATTCCCCTTTTATATTATATAGTAACTAATTTTTTTAAATCTTCTAAAGTGAAAATGGGTGTATCCGCTAGCTTATTTTTCATGATAGACTCTTTATAGTCTTCGTAATGGAACAATGTCCATTTGCCGTTATGATATTCTAGACTACTCAGGTTTTCAACCCAATCGCCGGAGTTCATATAGGTTACGGTTCCTTTTCTTGTGATGACTTCCTTGATTTGTGGTTGGTGGATGTGTCCGCAGATTACGTAGTCATAGTTTTTCTCAATCGCTAATTCTGTAGCGGTTTCTTCGAAATCTGAAATATATTTGACTGCTTTCTTGACACTATTTTTTATTTTTTTAGATAGGGAATATTTTTCTCGCCCCATTTTGACTAGTATCCAATTGATGAAATGATTGAGCTGAATCAATTTATCATATCCCCAGCCACCTAGTTTGGCCAACCATTTGGAATGTTGAATGGAAGCATCAAATACGTCACCATGGAATATCCATGCTTTTTTATTATTGAGTGATAGCAGAAGTTTATTGGTTAATTTGATATTGCCCAGTTTGAGATCAGCAAATTTTCGGAGCATTTCGTCGTGGTTGCCTGTGATATAATAGACTTCTGTACCGTTAGCACTTAAATCAATGATTTTTTTGATCACATGCAAATGCTCTGATGGGAAGTAACTTTTTTTGAACTGCCAGATATCGATTATATCACCATTCAAAATGAGCATTTTTGGAGCGATGGATTCTAGGTAATACAACAACTCTTTTGCATGACTTCCATGGGTTCCGAGATGAATGTCTGATAGTACTACAATATCGAGGTTTCGTTTCATAACTTCGTTTTTTCAAAAGACGCATTTTAATATGATGTGTGTATAAATGCTTTGTTATGAAATTATTAACAAACATAAAGGGTGGAAATCATGATTTCCACCCTTTATGTTTGTTAGTATTAAAATAGGGCGTGCCTATTTTGAAGCTCTATTAATGTGAAACTGAACTAAATCATCAATCGGCGAGCGTAAGATCTTACCTACTTTCATTCCATATTGTAATGCCTTTTCTTCCAGTACATTGCGGAAATTGTAGCCTACAGATCCGATACAATTAAAGGTGTATTCTTGGTAATTAGGATATTTACTTACTAAGTTTTTGAAAAATGCTTCAAAAGCTTCGTCAACGATAGCACGAGTATATTCAATATTCACGTTGTTGTCGTAAACAAATTTACTAAAACTAGCGCAGAAACGATTTGCTAAAGGTTTTGTGTATACCGCATCCATGATCTCATCAGGTGTGATTTTGTAGGTATCGTAAAATACTTTACGAACATCTTGAGGCATTAAATCACGGATATAATCAGCTAATAATTTTTTACCAATATAACTGCCGCTACCTTCGTCTCCTAAAATGTATGCACAAGAATCGATGTTGTAGGTGATGTTTTGTCCATCATAGATACAAGAATTGGTTCCTGTACCTAAAATAGCTGCGAATCCAGCTTCTTTACCTAGTAAAGCTCTTGCTGCGGCAAGTAAATCATGGCCAACTTCAACTTGAGCTTGTGGGAAAACTTCTTGAATAGCTTTTACGACGATTTCTGCTTTTTCTTTATTGTGTACACCTGCCCCGTAGTAGTTAACCTCTTTAATATCATCAAATGGTAAATCATTGGGAAGGCCTTTTTTTAATGAATTAACGATATACTCGCTATCCACAAAATATGGGTTGTATCCTTCAGTGTTGAAGTAAATTTTTTTGTTTGAATCATCTAACAAACACCAGTTTGTTTTCGTTGATCCTCCGTCAGCAATAATAATCATTATTGAGTAGTTTTAATTGAGTTTTTCGTTTTAAAATGGGATTATTAGAATCCGATTTTCGAAAATACATTTTTTTATTTATAATTTATGTATCCCCAGCGTACTAAAATAAAAAATTATTTCGACCATAAAATTTCTTTTACATAAAAAACGCCTTAAAATTATATTTAAGGCGCTTTTTGTTGATTTCTATCAAATTAGTTTGATAGTGTATTTTTTACAATTAGTTGGGGTTTTGGAGAGCTTAATGTCCTCCTTCTGCTTCAATATCATCGATATTAATACCTTGTTTTTTCAATACTGATCTTACTGCGATTGCAAAGAATACAATGTAGACAAATCCAAGTAATGGAAGTAAGTAAGAATTATGTATACCGATGATGTCGGCCAATTTTCCTTGAATAGGAGGGATGATACCTCCACCTAAGATCATCATGACTAAGAATGCTGATCCTTGAGCAGTATACTTACCAAGGCCTACAATGGATAAACTGAAAATAGAAGACCACATAATCGAACATGCTAATCCACCTGCTAAAAATGAATAAATCGCTACTGTTCCAGAAGATAATAAGCCTACTGTCATCGCTATGATACCAAATAAGCCAAAAACGATCAATGTACGAGCAGGTTTTTCTTTACTTAAGTAGAATGCACCGATTTGGATGATAATACAGATCACATAATAATAAAGATGTGTCATTTCAAATCCAGCCATTGTATTAACGCCTATAATAATAGAAAAAGCGACTAGTGGCACAATGATCAATAGGATATTTTTAGTTGATTTTGTTAGATTGAAAGCTGTAATTGCTCCAGCCCAACGTCCGATCATCATACTTCCCCAATACATGGATACATATGGAGTGATTTGTGATGATTGAAGACTTCCAAATTCTTTTAAAGTAAGCAGTTCACCTAAGTTACTTCCTATGGCTACTTCAACACCTACATATAAAAATAAGGCAATCATACCCAAGACAAGTTGTGGATATTTCATTGCGCCCCATCCTTCGGCATTTTTTTGTGCTTTAACGTTGGCGAATATCAGTCCACCTACTACGACAATAAGAGCTCCTGCTAACCAAAGCATGCGTTGTATCTCCAGTGGATGAGCAAGTTCTTTGATTTGAAGTTTTAATTGGTCAATACTTGCTGGATCTGTTAGGGTCTTTAATTGTGCATTTAATTGCTCTAACTGTAATGCTATTTCACTTTTGTAACTTAAAAATACCGGTGTAAACATAGCAAAAAGCAAAATCGTCATGATAACCAAGGTATTTAACGCCTTGTTTGCTTTTTCCATAGGCTCATTGCTGATTCCAGCAGGAACTTTTTTACTAAAATAAAATAGACTTGCTGCTAATAGAAACAACAGACCAACACCTATGTAAAGATAGACTACTTTGTCTAAGGGTAAATTTGCAATTTCAGAATCTGATATTTTCTCAAATGTTCCAAATAAGGCAAAACCAATTACTAATGGGCCTATCGTTGTTCCAAAAGAATTGACACCGCCGCCCAAATTAACACGTGAGGCTCCAGTTTTAGGGTCGCCCAATAAAACAGCGAATGGATTGGCTGCTGTTTGTTGAAGTGAAAAACCTAGTGCTACGGTAAATAGACCTAAGAGCATACCTATATATACGTTGACTTCTACGGCTACGATCATCGCGCCGGCACCGAGTGCAGAGAAAAGTAAACCATATACAATACTTTTTTTGTACCCCCACTTACCTACTAAATCCTTTCCGGAAAATGTACTGAAAATGAAAAGAAGTAGTGCTCCTAAATAATAGGCGGTGTAGAAGGCAAAGTCAATCAATTGTGATTGAAATTGATCCAAGTGAAAGTAGTTTTTACAAAAAGGAATAAATACACTATTTCCTGCTGCAATAAAGCCCCAAAAGAAAAATACAATAATTAATGTATAAAGGGCTGGATAATTCGTTTTAATGAGTTTATTTTCCATCTAAATCGTTTGCTTTGTTTTTTTTGCACCGCTAACTTAAAAAAAAAATGTCATAATCAAATATAATATTGTCGTTAGGAAGTTCGTTTCCATTTTTAGTAAAACGATTTAACAAAAAATGTTTTGTTAAAAATTTGTTTTTTTTTGTAATTTATTTTGAATTGTCATATTTGTTTTTTTTCTTTGTGCAGGTTCTCATAATTTATTCCGCTTCAGGTATAAAAGAAATCACTTAGTTCTTAAATCCCTTGGTTTGTTAATCAAAATGATTAATGGAGCGCAATAAATAGATTTCATTTTAAAATAAAATCCTAATATATCATAATAAAAATTTAATGGATATTAATGAATTAAATGCAAAACTCGTGTCTGAATTACGCGAAATTGCAAAATTAATAGGTATCGGTGACGCTGATAAGCTTAGAAAGCAAGAACTTATAGAAAAAATTATCAGTACTGGTGATGACGCAGAAAATACTTCTGAAGTAAAGGAGGAGCATCATGATGAATCAACTGAGCGACCTAGAAAAAGAATAAGAACGGCAAAAACATCAGAACCGGTCCCTGTTCGCAAAAAAGAAAAAGAAGAAACAGATTCAACTACTGAAGTAGTAAACTCAGAATCTGAAGAAAATATAAAAGCTGCTCCAGCAATAAAACCAACTCCAACAAAAGCAGAATCAACTTCATCAAATGCTGATTTCGACAATGTGATTGTCAACGAAGGGGTGTTGGAGATTATGCCTGATGGTTATGGATTTTTACGCTCTTCTGACTATAATTATTTAACATCCCCGGATGATATTTATGTTTCTCAGTCTCAAATCAAATTATTTGGATTAAAAACTGGTGATACGGTAAGGGGAAGTATCAGACCTCCGAAAGAAGGCGAAAAATATTTTCCATTAGTGCGCGTAGAGGCGATCAATGGTCAAAATCCTGCTGAAATTCGTGATCGTGTTCCTTTTGATTTCTTAACGCCATTATTTCCTAATGAGCGTCTGAACTTGGATTTAGGAACAAGTAATTATTCGACACGTATCATGGATTTGTTTACACCGATTGGTAAAGGTCAACGTGGTCTAATCGTTGCTCAACCAAAAACGGGTAAAACAAATTTATTAAAAGAGGTTGCAAATGCAATCGCTAAAAACCACCCTGAGGTCTACTTAATTATTTTATTAATTGATGAAAGACCAGAAGAGGTAACGGATATGGCTAGAAGTGTACGTGCTGAAGTAGTTTCATCTACTTTTGATGAGCCTGCTGAGCGTCATGTGAAAATTGCTAATATCGTATTGGAAAAAGCAAAACGTATGGTCGAATGTGGTCACGATGTGGTGATCTTGTTAGATTCAATCACTCGTTTGGCCCGTGCTTATAATACGGTTGCTCCTGCTTCTGGTAAAATTTTATCTGGTGGTGTGGATGCTAATGCTTTACATAAACCAAAGCGTTTCTTCGGTGCTGCTCGTAATATTGAGCATGGCGGTTCATTGACTATTTTAGCGACTGCGCTGACAGAGACTGGATCTAAAATGGATGAAGTGATCTTTGAAGAGTTTAAAGGTACAGGTAACATGGAATTACAATTGGATCGTAAGTTGGCGAATAAACGTATTTTCCCTGCTATCGATTTGACTGCTTCTAGTACACGTCGTGATGATTTATTAATGGATAAAGAATCGATTCGTCGTCTTTGGATATTGCGTAATCATTTGGCAGATATGAATTCTAATGAAGCAATGGAATTTTTATTAGCGCAAATGCGTGGTACTAAGTCCAATGAAGAGTTTTTGATCAGTATGAATGGGTAATCCCATTTGATTTTAATAATTTAGCCATCATTTATTAAAATGATGGCTTTTTTATTTATACAGAAAACATGAAAAAACATATTCCTAATACCATAACCTGTTTAAATCTATTTAGTGGATGTATCGGAGTACTGATGGCGCTAAAGGGGGATTATATGTCAGCTGCCTATTGTGTGTTGGCGTCTGGTATATTTGATTTTTTTGATGGTATGGTTGCGCGCCTCTTGCACGTGAAATCGAATATTGGAAAAGAATTGGATTCGTTGGCTGATATGGTAAGTTTTGGCTTCTTACCAGGTGTCATTATGTATAAATTGCTGGGAGAGGTTTTTGTTGATCAACCTGCAGTAGCTTATTTGGGATTTGTCGTGACCATCTTTTCGGCATTGCGTCTCGCTAAATTTAATTTGGATGAACGTCAAACGACCGACTTTATTGGTTTAAATACACCAATGAATACCTTTTACGTGTTGTCGTTGCCTTTTATTGCAGAAAAATACCCACAGATCATCCTGAATCCTTTTTTTCTGTTAATAAGCGTTGCTATAACGAGCTATCTGTTGATCAGTGAGATTAAACTGTTTTCGATGAAATTGTCTTCGATGTCCTGGGAAGAAAATAAATTTAAATTTATTTTCGTGATTTTGGCAATTGCGCTTTTTGCTATTTTTCAGTTTATAGCCTTGCCTATGATATTGCTCATCTATATTATCCTTTCGTTGTTACATTTTCAACGTTTGAAATAATCGTTATAGTGATTTTTCATATTGCTCCAATTCATTAAATAGTTCATCGAACACTATTTTTAACGAATTGAATTGTGATTGAATGTGATCAATAGCGGCTATCTCTTTTGCTGATGTTTCCAGTAGTTGTAATTGATCTTTTAAATACGAGGCTCCAATATATTCCATTGTTGGTTTGATATGATGGGCGGCACTCATTATTTGTTGATGATCTGTTTGTTGGACTGCTTTTGTTAATTTTTCAAAATCTATTGGAGTCTGTGTCCGGTACAGTGCAATAAACTCTCTGATCATTTCTTCATTATTAAACATACTTTGTTCAATAATTTCGGGTTTAATGTGTTTATATATGGTCATTATAAATATGTACGTCTAAGGGGTCTGTGCATATGGCTAACAGCTCATCGTTAGTCTTATTTAAAACTGGATGTATGTAATCGGGCGCGATTTCAACCAATGGGATGAGCGTAAATTTACGGTCCTGGATGTAAGGGTGTGGAATTTGAAGATGTGGCAAGTTGACGCTTTCATTTTCATAATATAAGATATCAATATCTATGACACGTGCTCCCCATTTTTGAGAACGAACTCTTCCTAATTGATTTTCTATACGTTGACAGATTTCTAAGGTTTCAATAGGATTGAGGAATGTTTTAACCTGAATAACCTGATTGAGAAAACTAGGTTGTTCTTCTACGCCCCAAGCTGCGGTTTCGACGATCGTAGATACTCTTGTAATTTTTCCAATTGAACTTGCAATAGCGATTAACGCGTCATTTAATTGCGCTGTTCGATCGCCAAGATTTGCTCCTAATAAAATGTAGATGCTTTTCACCTTATAAATATAGAATTTTAGTTAATTATATGAAAGATTTAAAAATATATTTGTAACATTTGTACAGAATTGACAACTAATGAATCAATTGAACTTTAGATTTTTTATTATATGAGATCATTTTTTAAATATGTACTGGCTACTGTCACTGGAATTGTGATATCAACAGTAGTTTTATTTGTTATAGCACTCGGTATTATAGGTGCATTGGTGACTTCAGCTTCTTCGGAAAAGGAGGTTATCGTGAAAGATAATACGCTTTTATACCTTACTTTTAATCATGCGATTTCAGAGCGTTCGGTGGAAAATCCATTTGGCTCTCTGGATATCCCGGGCTATAACTTGAAGAATCTAGGTTTGGATGATATTCTTGCTAGAATTAGAAATGCAAAGGAGGATGGTAAAATTAAAGGCATCTATATGGATGCGAGCACAATCGCTACTGGATTTGCTAGTCTAAAAGAAATTAGAGATGCTTTGCTGGATTTTAAATCATCAGGTAAGTTTATCGTTGCTTATAATGAAAGCTATTCTCAAAAAGCATATTACCTAGCGAGTGTTGCTGATCAAATATATGTAAATCCAGAAGGAACGATTGATTTTAAAGGTTTGGCCAGTTCTACTATGTTTATGAAAGATGCTTTCGATAAATTTGGAGTTGATATGCAGGTGGTCAAAGTCGGGACTTTTAAAAGTGCGGTTGAACCGTATTTCTTAAATGAAATGAGTGCTGCAAACCGTTTGCAAGTAAATTCATATTTGGGAAGTATCTATGATTCTTTTATTCAGGAGATTTCAACTTCTAGAAAAATGAGTGCGGATTCATTGCGGAATATTGCTCATAATTATTTGGTTCGAAATGCAGATGATGCTGTGCGTTATAAATTGGCTGACGCTAAATTCTATAAAGATGAACTGATTTCAGAATTAAAGAAAAAACTGAACGTATCGGCAAAGGATGATCTATCCGTTGTATCTTTAATGGATTATAAATCGAAAACAAATACCAGTTCTGAGACATCTCAAGTCGCGGTTTTGTATGCTGAAGGTGCAATTGTAAGTGGTGAAGGATCTAAAGATGAAATAGGCTCGGATAAAATCTCTAGAGAGCTTCGGAAGTTGCGTGAGAATGAAGATGTGAAAGCTGTAGTTTTTCGCGTTAATTCACCTGGAGGATCTGCTTTAGCTTCTGATGTTATTTGGAGAGAGGTCGAATTGACAAAAAAGGTAAAACCGATCGTTGTTTCTATGGGTGATTATGCTGCTTCTGGTGGTTATTATATTTCTGCTGCCGCGGATTCTATCTTTGCGGAGAATAATACAATTACAGGTTCCATCGGCGTGTTTGGTGTGATTCCCAATTTTAAAAACTTGTTGAACAATAAAATTGGTGTACACTTTGATGGTGTTAAAACAGGTAAGTTTTCGGATTTGGGTATGGTTCCCGATAGACCTTTAACTGCTGAAGAACGTGATATCATCCAGATGGAAGTGAATCGTGTGTATCAAACATTTATGAAACGTGTTTCGGATGGAAGAAAAATAACTGTTGCTCAGGTTGATACTATTGGTCAAGGTCGTGTCTGGACGGGTAAACAAGCGCTTGAAATCGGTTTGGTAGATCGTATTGGTGGTATCGATGATGCTATAAAATCTGCTGCTAAAAAAGCTAAAATAGCTCAATATGCGGTCAAGCAATATCCGGCTAAAGATGATGCCTTATCTATGTTTTTAAATTCATCTAAGGAAAAGGTGCAGATCTGGATGGCTCAGCAACAAATGGGGGAGTTTTATAATTATTTTAATGTAATTAAAAATGTTTCCAGTCAAACGGGTATTATGGCAAAATTGCCATATTCGATTGAAATACATTAATTCTTTTCAAATTTATCAAAAAAAGCCTTTTATTATTCGGATAGTAAAAGGCTTTTTTTATATTTAGCTGTCCATTTGAATGGACTAGTAATACTTCACAAAAACAATAGAAATGAAAACAGTAGATAATTTAAACTTCGCTGACAAAAAAGCGCTGATACGTGTTGATTTTAACGTTCCCTTAGATGATAATTTTAATATTACAGACGATAATAGAATTCAAGGTGCAACTCCTACGATTAAAAAGATCTTAACTGATGGTGGATCGGTTATTTTGATGTCACACTTAGGTAGACCAAAAGACGGACCGACGGATAAATATTCATTAAAACACATTGTATCCCATTTATCTCAAGTTTTAGGTGTAGATGTTCAATTTGCAAATGATTGTATTGGTGAAGAGGCTGTAGATAAAGCGAAGAACTTGAAACCTGGTCAAGTATTACTTTTAGAAAATCTTCGTTTTTATAAAGAGGAAGAAAAGGGTGATGTCGCTTTTGCTGAGAAGTTAGCGAAATTGGGAGATGTGTATGTGAATGATGCTTTTGGTACAGCGCATCGTGCACATGCTTCTACTGCAGTGATTGCACAATTTTTTCCTGATGCCAAATATTTTGGTTATTTAATGGCTGCAGAACTTGGAAATGCAGAGAAAGTTTTAAATAAGGCTGAACGTCCATTCACTGCTATTATGGGCGGGGCTAAGGTTTCAGATAAATTAGAATTAATCGAAGCTTTATTGGACCGTGTTGATAATTTGATTATCGGTGGTGGTATGGCTTATACTTTTGTAAAGGCTCGTGGCGGTGAGATCGGAAAATCATTGGTAGAACTTGATAAGTTGGATTTGGCTACAGCATTGGTTAAGAAAGCTGCTGATAAAGGTGTGAAATTAATACTACCTACTGATGCTCAGATTGCAGATAAATTTGCTAATGATGCTCAAGTGTATGATGGTCCTAATGATGAGATCCCTGCAGAATTGCAAGGTCTTGATATCGGTAAGGAATCGGGTGCTGCTTTTGCGAAAGTAATCGAGGCGTCTAAAACGATTCTTTGGAATGGTCCTATGGGTGTTTTTGAATTTGATACTTTTGCTACTGGAACAAAAGCTGTTGCAGATGCAGTGGTGAGTGCAACTGAAAAGGGTGCTTTCTCCTTGATCGGTGGTGGAGATTCTGCTGCTGCGGTTTCTAAATTTGGCATGACTGAACAAGTAAGCTATGTATCGACAGGTGGTGGTGCTTTGCTAGAATATATGGAGGGTAAGGTATTACCTGGTGTAAAAGCTATAGAGGATTAATTAATCATAAAAATAATGAAGCAAAAGGCATCGATGTGATGCCTTTTGTCGTTAGTAAGTGTAGTTGAGACTAAATACGGGAACAACTTTCTGGCTAGCTGTGATATCATTGATATAAGTCAATTTGAGACTTGCTTCAAAATTTGGCAATGGAAATCTAAAGGCATTAAAATCTGCAGATACAGAGAGGCCAAAGGTTTTTGGACTGATATCGGATTGATGATGTATATTTTGGTAGTCGGCAAATACTCCGCCTTTGATCCGTTTGATATAGGTTAAACCGCCAATAGCCCAATCGGGATAGCTAATAGGAAATCTGTAATTTATTAATAGCGTATTCTTAATTTTTTCATATTTGTAATACCCATATCCGCTAATGGTTGGAATATCATTGCTGTACTGATAGCGGCCTGATGCTTTTTGATATCCAAACCGTACTTGGAAACCATGATTGGTAGCCAATCCTGGAATATAGAAACCGCTTCTGATTGAAAATAATGTGCCTTGTTGATTGTCAAAGGGGAGATGACGGTATGTGATGCTGAAGTTTTGTCCCCATCTTGGTGTTATATCCATTTTTGACATCATCGCATTTCTATTCCAGTAAAATTGATAGGTTAATGGGAATAATACCTTTGAGTTGAATTTTTTCAAACTATTCATACTTAAATCGTATCGTTGAAGGTAGGATGTTGCAAAATTAAATCCTGTGCTATAAACATAGTTTTTGCTGTAATAAGCCAGCGGTATGGATATTTGTCCGCTTACATCATGTTCTCTCCAATCAAAGTTGATGGTGCTATCTGTTTTATTATTAATGTTAGCTGTACCTATCTGCCCTCTATTCTCATATTTCAAAGTGAATTTTGGAAAGTACTTATTGTAATTTAGGGTAGCAGAATAGATAGATTTTTTAATATCTGTATCGTACTCATATCCGAGAACAATTTGTGTGGTATTGAGTATGTTGTTGGAGAGCCAAAATATACCTGGTTTAAAGTTGTCTAAGCTTTCGAAATTAGTATTGCTTAATGATAGGCTGTGAAAATTAAATGTTCTGGATAAACCTTTATAAGGAGATATTGTATGTTGTGCTGTGGTATCGGAATAATTGGAAAATTGTTTTTCTATACTTTGATCTATATCAGTCATCACTAGGGTAAAGGAATTTGCATTTAGTGAATCGTTATTCAGTAGCGCTGTTTTTGATATTTTATATCCGTTATATTGATAGTTATTAAATAGAATTTCCTTTTTATAGGGGTCATAAAAAGGATTGAATGCACCAAACGGGACATTCGTGAGCTTTGTCAATTTTTTTGATCGCTTATGGTATTGATATATATTATCTAGCCCCGAGTATTGCGCTTTAAATAAAATCTGATCTTCGTCTATATATTGAGGTCTTTCAAATTGTTCATTTCCCCATTTTTGCAGTAATGTGATCTGTCCAGAGTTTAATACTATTTCCGCTAAATTTGTTCCTTTATTTGAAATTGCAATAGCGACTATTTTTGATCCGTCAGCATTAAATGAGGGTTGTTGGAGAAATATAGCGGGGTCGATCGGGATTTTCTTTAGTACTTTTTTTGTTGTGATGTCGATTATGACAATTGCAGTTTGGTTACTTAGATCGACTTCAAGGGTGAGGATCTCTGGTTTATGTGGATGTATAATGGGGTAGAAATAGCGACTTTTAGAGCTGATTTGTTCTTGCTTTTTTGTTTCTAAATGATACAGATTGATAACATTATAGGATCTTTTTGTATATCGCAGATCTCTCCTTACTTCATCCCATACAATCATATTATTTCGCATATCATAATTTGGTACCGTTTGGTAACCTAATTTTATGAGTGTTGAAATATGATGATCAGGATCTGTCTTAATAATTTCAGAGGTGTTATGGGGAGTTTGCAAAATGGAAAAATAATTGCTGTGTTCATCACTTTTCGGTAGCAGCCAATCTTGATAGTTTTTATTGCTTTTAAATTCAATTATTGGGTATGCAGAGGATGCGTTTGTTTGTTCATTTTGTGTCCACTTATTATTCAGGGCGCTCATCGTGTTAGTGAACAAACCTGTTGTATTATATCCTGTTGTTTTCTTTAATGATCGACTGAAATTGTATGGGGTCAGTAGATTTTTGTTGATATTTTGATATAGTTCTGGTTCAAAATTTTCTTTAAAATTTCGTTTTAGATATTCAGTCATGAAATAGCCTATTGTATAATAGCTCGGAATTTTATCGCGATAGGATCCGAGTATGTATTTTTCAAATCTGTATTTTTTATCGCTTCTTTCATTCGCTTTTAAAGTCATTTCAAAAGATGGGATTCTGCCTCTTCCACCTTTTGAATAAAAGGTTTCTGTCCAGACAGCGTCGCCTTCGAAATACCACGACGGTAACGTTAATCCATAAATGGCGAGTGCTAATTGTTCTAAAAAAGGAGCTTTTAGTTTTCCTGTCAATTTGTCAAATTGTGCAACGTGCCTCAATTCATGTAATGCTAGATTGGATAGCCACTCTTGGTTATCTGGTTCGGGTGAGGGACTGCTATATAATTCGGATTTTCGAGGAGCTAACTGTACAAATCCATTAGGTCGCAGCTCTGTGTTTTGTAGAATGAGTGATATTTTTCGAGGTTTTATCTGTAAATCTTTACCATTTATCCTTAGATATTGTATAATTTGATCGGCTAGGGTAGAGGCTTTCTTTTCCATTTCAATTGGGAAAATAAGTCTAAATTCCTTACAGTCAGTCTGATGCCAATTTTGTGACGGAGGGGCTTGACTGTCTTCAAAAATTTGACAGTAACTAGTATGGAAAGTGAAAATAGAGAATATTAAAGATAACAGGTAGATTTTCATGTACTTACGGTAGTTTTATATCGTTGTTTTCATTGATTGCTAATTAGTTTAGTATTATTCCTGTTTGTTAATTTAATGATTTATTTACCATTTGGTTATTAAGTGGTTATGTTATAGTTTGTTATTATACTTGTGCTTTTTTATAAATCGATTACTAAATATAAGTTTTTTATTTTAATTTACTTATTTTGGTGTTTTTTTATTTCAATCAATTGATAATGAGTATTCTGTTTCTTTGTTTCTCTATTTTTACAACTTTTATTCTATCTATTTTAACTGCGTGATTGCTTGATTTTAAAGGAGTATCTGATTCAGGGATCGATTTGGAATACGATTAATCTAAATCGACCTATTAGGAGTTTCTTGATACGCTATAGTTGTGCACATGCGTGGATCTATTTTAATTTATCCTCAAATTCTATTTCAAAAATTTCACTTCTTTCGGATAGATGTGTGAGTGACAATATGTCTTGTTTTTTAATTGTTTTGAATTACCGCGTAGAGTTGCTTACCTTTCTCAAATGAAATGAAAATGAAGTTCATATTGTTTTTTGTCATCGATGCGTAAGTGAAAATAAGTATTTGGAATAGACTATAAATAAATTCTTATATTATTTTTAAAAAGACGATTTTTGCATAAAATTTTAAATACACCGATGTAGCATATTAGTAAAGAAAGGGAACTATGGAAGAATTGGAAATGCAAGTTGAACAAATTGAACAGTTCATTGAGTCGAAGGATACTGATGGATTACAAGCATATTTAAATGAACTAAATATTTCAGATGTGGAGGCACTGATCGATGAGCTTCCCGAGTATGCCCATATCTTCATCGAGACCTTAAATCTGAACCGTGCTGTTAATGTATTTCGTATCTTGGATTTCCCTACCCAGGAGCGTATTTTTAAGAAGCTTTCTGGTGGTAAAATTAGTGAACTGATTAATGAAATGCCCCCCGATGATCGAACTTCCTTTTTTAGTGAATTGAAGGATGGTGATGTCGTAAAACAATTAATTATTTTATTACCTCCAAAAGATCGGAAAGAAGCTCTTTCTTTATTAGGATATCCGGAAGATAGTGTTGGTCGTTTGATGACGCCTGATTATATCACTGTCAAACCTCACTGGAATATCATTCGAATTTTAGAACATATTCGTCAATATGGAAAAAATTCGGAAACTATTGATGTGTTATATGTTATTGATGCTGCCGGCAAATTGATCGATGATATTCGTATTAAAGATGTCCTGATGGCAGACCCCAATGTTGTCGTTGGTGATCTTATCGATAATAGATTGATTTCTTTAAATGCCAATGATCCTCAGGAGGAGGCTGTTAATATCTTTCGAATGAATAATCGTGTTGCATTGCCTGTTGTTGATAAAGCGGGAATCATGTTGGGGATTGTGACGATTGATGATATTTTATGGGTCGCAAATGAGGAGTATACTGAGGATATGCAGCGGTTTGGGGGAACGGAGGCTTTGGATGAACCTTATTTGGATGTGTCTATTGTCAATCTGGTCAAAAAGCGATCTGGATGGTTAGTGGTCTTGTTTTTTGGACAATTGTTGACAGCTACCGTCATCGAGCATTTTGAGCATCAATTAGCGAGTGCTATCATGCTTTTTGCTTTGATGCCACTCATTATATCGAGTGGTGGTAATAGTGGCTCACAAGCTTCGACATTAATTATTCAGGCCATGGCACTGGGTGAGGTTACACTAGGTGATTGGTGGAGAGTGATGAAGAGAGAATTAGTCTCTGGATTTATGTTGGGTCTTATACTTGGGATTTTAGGATTTATCCGAATTATGACTTGGCAGGGATTTTCGCATGCTTATGGTGAACATTGGGTTTTAGTCGGTCTTGTGGTCAGCTTTTCGTTGGTAGGTGTTGTGCTTTGGGGTTCGTTGATGGGATCAATGCTCCCTTTTATTTTAAGAAAACTTGGTGCAGATCCTGCCAGTTCGTCGGCTCCATTTGTATCCACTTTAGTTGACGTAACGGGTCTTCTGATTTACTTCACGTTTGCTGTTTTGCTCTTAAAGGGTGTTTTGATCTAAATGGGATAAAAATTATTCTTGTTGGAAGCGAGGGAGTTGCAAAAAATGTTTTTAAAAGATTTGTAGGATTGCAATAATCTTCCGATAATTGCATCACCGAAACGGAAATGACGCTTCGGAAAATTAACCGGATTCCTGAATAGCTCAGCTGGTTAGAGCATCTGACTGTTAATCAGAGGGTCGCTGGTTCGAGCCCAGCTTCAGGAGCAAAGCGATTTTAGATAGTAAAATCGTCATTCAATCGATAGTCTAGATTGAATTTATTTAAAAGATAAGAATGTAAATTCTTAAAACCAAAAAGAGCTATAGCAATATACTCTTGAATGATTCCTGAATAGCTCAGCTGGTTAGAGCATCTGACTGTTAATCAGAGGGTCGCTGGTTCGAGCCCAGCTTCAGGAGCAAAAGGGAAAGCACGGTAAAACGGTCGCTTTCCTTTTTTTTTATCCCATAGTCTGCTCTAAGCCGGAGGTGTAAGTTCATAAATAAAGCCGACATTGGCGCTTCGATCTTGCCCTCATTGTAGGTCAACTTTTCGGTGAATACCAATGAACAATCTCCATACAATTATAAAAACTGATTTTAAATTTCTAGATCATCAGAAAATCGTATTATTCCTTTTGTTTATCTCTACCATTATCTAAATCTATTATATTTGTATGATGACGTTAATGGATATTTTTTATGGCAATTTCGAACTTGAAGATATCCTCAGCGATCTCATAAGTTCGGCACCGGTTCAAAGATTAAAAAATATTCATCAGGGAGGTGCGGTTTTTTTGGTTTCACCACATGTTAGTCACAGCAGATATGAACATGCGATCGGAGTGATGCTTCTTGTGAAGAAACTTGGAGGTAGTCTGGAAGAGCAGATTGCTGCCCTTTTGCACGATGTCTCCCATACTGCTTTTTCACATGTTAGCGATTATGTCCTGCAAAAGTCAGGAGAAGATTATCATGAGCAAATTTTTAAAGAAGTAATTGCAAATTCCACTATACCATCTATTCTCACTAAACATGGATTCAGTACTTCTTTACTGGAAGATCCAAAATATACTTTGCTTGAGATGCCCCTTCCTGCCCTTTGTGCGGATAGGATTGATTATACGATGAGGGATTTATATCATTTTGGCTTAATCAATATTGTTGAGGTGCATCATTTTATAAATGAACTTGCTGTTCAGGATGGGAAGATTGGTGTTAAGAGTGAAAAGACCGCTTTATGGATTGCAGGTAAATATGTTCAGCTCAATAATGAGTATTTTAGAAAACCCGAACATGTATATGCCAATACGAAGTTTTCTGAATTGATTGCTCTTGGATTGGAAAAAGGTGTTATTATTCTGTCTGATTTCATGAAAGATGACCCTGCCGTTTTATCTACGATAAAATCTGATCCTGATCTCAATCTAGAACTGCAAAAAATAAAAAGCCTGGACGATTTTGAAAGATTTTCTGTTTCTGGATCCGGAAAGACCTTTAAGGAAAGGATTCTGAAACCGATGGTCATTGATCATGCGTGATCATTACTCTTTGCTAAATGTATCTTATATAGTGATCATTTCTTATATCGATTCTTATATCGATCAATTTAGGTGATGAAACAATCATCTGATTTGAGAATTGCGCATGAGAAGACAAAAATTAAAGCCTTTCCATTTTGGAAAGGCTTTCTGCGTTTATCTTGTTTTTAATCGATGTTCTACCATCCCTTTGAATTGATTGGGGGATAAATCCTTTAATTTTTTGATTTGGGTCGTTGATGTCCGTATACTTGAAATTGCAGATGAGCTATTGAGATAACTGCCCGTGGTAATGTAATTATAGGCTGCTTGTAATGATTGCTCTTTTAAGTCTCCCAATGCATAATCTGCATCATCTCTGCTAGCTTTATCAACGGACATGCCATCAAAGTAATCACTTTCATTCTTTGAATTCTTCGATGTAAACATGCTCATGTAGACATCATAACCTCCAATAGTCAAAGGAAAGAATCCGACCGGTTTTCCATAGGTTTTTTCACCTACTAATTTTACATTTAAATACGGCTTAAAGATGTTAATGAGTAGTTCACTGGCCGAAGCAGTATTATCTGTAACAATAAATACAATGGATTTGATATTTAAATTTCCGGTTGGGGCAAACTTAAATGTATTGCCAGAAACACTATAATCAATATTACCGTAATTACTCGTTACAGGATTTCCCATTCGATCCGTTGTCTGATAAGGCAGGTTCTTCAGATATTGCGTTTTGTTGTTTTGCATGGTACTATTATAATGTTCTGAAAACATCAGCTGCCCATTTAGAGAGGCTGGAGCAATTTTATTGGCAATAAACTGAGCAGTATTGATGTAGCCACCACCATTATAGCGTAAGTCGATAATCAGATCCGTAACACCTGCAGTTTGGAACTTATTAAAGGTGTTGGTCAGATCGGCTTGTGTATGTTCCAAGCTAGAAAATGAAGTGAATGCAAAATAGCCAATTTTATTGGCTCCACTGGTATACACACTATCTTTGACAACTGAACGAGTTTTATATCTTGCTTTATTTAATGTGAATTCAAATGATTTTCCATCAAGTTTTATCCCTTTGATTGTGGTTGATTCACTATCAAATAGGGCTTTGTTTAGTGCTGTTATTTCACTGTTGAAGTTGGATCCATATTTAATGCCATCGATATGTGTGATTACATCTCCACGATCTAACTGCTTTATAGCGGCTGGAGAACCAGTATAGGTTAATTGTATTTTAATGTCGTAGTCTGTATTGGTTCCATAAAGACCTACTTTCAAACCAAAGTCATTTCCATTTCCTTCTAAGTCGAGAGATGCTGATTCGTTCTTTCTAATAAAAGCGGTACTCCCATTATAACTTTCTTTGTCGATATAACTATATTTTGTTTCATTATCGGAACTATATTCATAAGGTCGTGTCGTCTTCGGATTTATACCGTAACGTGTAATGGCAAATAGTTCGGCGTTGAGGTTTTCATATTCATCAGTTCCTTTGCTGTATTGTCGTGGATTGAAAACGGTATACGTCGGAAGATCGGTGTTCCATAAATATGCATCTGTTGCATAATAGAAAAGAGAGTCTGTCAATCTTTCGATACGTGTGGTTTTTGTATCGGGCTCTTTTATCGGTTCATCATCTGTTACATTTTTTTTGCTACAACTCACAACAAGTGCGGCTAAGAGAAGAAGGGTGCTTGTTTTTACAGCAACTTTGTGCATAAGGGAATAAATTTAAATCAAATTATTAAAGTAATAGGATGATGTAATTGCTTTGTTTTCAATCGCTACTATTTTATAATCTAAATATGATCATAATTTCGATAAAAAAAAGTAAAAAATATTTAAAATAATTTGGAAATACGTTGAATTTAGCTATTTTTGTGGCATCAAAAGAGAAGGATATATAGTCATCTTTCTTGAGAAGATTCCTGAATAGCTCAGCTGGTTAGAGCATCTGACTGTTAATCAGAGGGTCGCTGGTTCGAGCCCAGCTTCAGGAGCATTAGGTTAAACCGGCTAAAAAGCCGGTTTTTTTTGTTTAAAGTTATTTATTTATACACTATGAGTTTAGTAGTAATGGGGACGGTGGCATTCGACGCTATCGAAACACCTTTTGGTAAGACAGATAAAATTGTTGGTGGAGCGGGAACTTTCGCAGCACTTTCAGCGTCTTTCTTATATGACCAAGTAAAATTAGTAGGCGTAATCGGTGAAGATTTTGGAGATGATAATCTCAATATCATTACGAGTAAAGGTGTAGATGTTGAGGGTATCCAGATCATAGAGGGGGGTAAATCATTTTTCTGGGCTGGTAAGTATCATAACGATATGAACAGTCGTGATACCATCACTACTGAATTGAATGTATTGGAAAATTTTGATCCGATTATTCCTGAGAGTTACCAAGATTGCGAATTTTTGTTATTGGGCAATGCGACTCCTCAAGTTCAGATGACGACTTTAAATCGCCTAAAAAACAAACCTAAATTGGTTGTTTTAGATACCATGAATTTCTGGATGGATATCGCTATGGATGATTTGAAAGCGGTATTGAAACATGTTGATGTATTAACTATTAATGATGGTGAGGCTCGTCAGCTATCTGGTGAGTATTCGTTGGTAAAAGCTGCTGCTGTTATTCTTGAAATGGGACCAAAATATTTGATCATTAAAAAAGGAGAGCATGGTGCTTTATTATTCGGTGAAGGACAGATTTTCTCAGCTCCAGCATTGCCTTTGGCTGAAGTATTTGATCCAACCGGTGCGGGTGATGCGTTTGCAGGTGGTTTTATCGGCTATTTGGCTAAAGTGAAAACAATTAACTTTACCAATATGAAAAATGCTGTGGTCTATGGATCCGCATTAGCATCATTCTGTGTTGAGAAATTTGGTACTGAACGCTTGCAGACTTTAACGCAGGAAGAAATCGAAGCTCGATTGAAGGCTTTCGTTTCTTTAGCTAAATTTGATATTTAATTATCCTATTTTTCCTATTATTGGAAACTTAAGAAATACTTGATCTGAGTGAGGAGCTTCTGAAAGCTCCTCAGTTAGGTCTTGACCCGCCCAATGCTCATAGTGTTTTCCGGATCTCCACAATCTACTTGCTGTGACATCGTATATTAATCCTTGAAAAGCCACCCATATTTCCGGCCGATCTTGACCATTTCTCAATGCAAGTTTCGATTTGGAATATACGGGAAGTGCTTCATGATGATCCATGAATCGAAGGTATAAAACTTAGTCGATAAGTTTATAAGTGGATAATGATTTTTTCATAACTTTTCGAGCGATATGTATTCGTGTTTTGACAGTACCAATAGGAATTGCTAAATATTCTGAAATTTCATGATACTTAAATCCTTCAAAATACATGCTAAAAGGGACATAGTAGTCTTCTGAAAGCTTAGAAAGCGCGGTATGTATATCTTCCATAACAAATTTATTTTCACCTTGATTTTTTGATGCTGACAAGATCAAGTTAGCACTTGAAATTTCTTCTTCTTTAGTTATGAAAGAATTCGTTTTAACAATTCTTCTGTAATTGTTAATGAATGTATTTTTCATAATAGTATATAACCAACCTTTTAAATTGGTTCCCTCTCTAAAGTTGTTGAAATAGGTAACAGCCTTTAACATTGTGTCTTGCACCAAATCATTTGCATCTTCGGTGTCATTTGTAAATTTCTTTGCATAGTGTTTTAGGGAGTCGGATTGCTCTACCACTAATGAGTTGAATTCATACTTAGTCATATCACTGAATTTATATTCACTTTAAAATGAATGGTTTGCAAAACACTGAGAGAGAAATAAAATGTAAATTCCTCAGCGATTTTAATACGGTTCAGTAAACTGATTGCAAATAGTATGCTAATTATTGAGAATTGATATTAAATTAATAAATATTTAACAGGAAGTTTCGTTTATAGAAAAGTTGTTTTTCTATAAACACTAATTCAAATACCTAATAGGGCGCTTTTTTATAAAAATTTTTATGAAATATTTTTTTATTAAAAATCAAAAAATATTTACTTCACGTTCTAATTTCACATTGAATTTTTGATACACATCGTTTATTATTTTAGACGATAATTCAAAAATTTCATTTCCTGTAGCTGATTGTATATTTATTAGTACAAGGGCTTGGTTCTTCCATACACCTGCTTGACCGATGACTCGACCTTTCCAGTTGCATTGCTCAATCAGCCAACCTGCGGCAAGTTTTACACGTCCATCTGGCATATCATAACTGATCATATCTGGAAATAATGATTTGATCTTCTTGAACTGCTCAGCCGATATAATTGGATTCTTGAAAAAACTTCCTGCATTTCCAACTGTGCTCGGGTCTGGTAATTTTTCGACACGAATAGTCGACACCACTTCTGCAATATCTCGTATCGTAGGATGTGTTATTTTGCGTTTTTCAAGCTCCGTGCTGATTGCTCCATATGAAGTGTTGATCGATGGAGTAGTTTTAAGTTTATACGTTACCTCTGTAATAATGTATCTACCTTTTTGTTCGGATTTGAAAATACTATCTCGATAAGAAAATTGACAATCTTCATTATAAAAAATCCTAAATACACCTTCAAGTGTATCAAATGCGACGCAGCTGTAAAAAATATCCATAAGTTCAGTGCCATAAGCTCCAATATTTTGGACTGGAGAGGCTCCGACTGTACCAGGGATAAGCGCCATGTTTTCTAATCCGTTATAATTATTATCAACACAGAACCATACGAGATCATTCCAGATTTCGCCGGCTGATGCGGTTAGGAATATTTCCTGATGAACTTGGTTTGCATTTATTCCTTTGATGTTAATTTTGATGATATAGCCTTCATAGGGATGGGTGAATAAAATATTACTTCCACCGCCTAATGTCAGAAAGTCTTTTTCGAATATACCAGACTCATAAGCATCCAATAATTGAGTTGCTTCAGTGATCTCAATGAAATGGTGTGCAACTTCCTCAATGCCGAATGTGTTGTATTTTTTTAAAGAAATATCTGATTGTATGTTTATACCCATTGTTGACTAGTTTTTTCAAAAAATCAAAAAAATAAATTATCTTTATATAATAGTTAGTAAAGATAGTACAAAGCAGTAATTAAGTGTAATTAATTTTTGAATTGATGGCAAATGCGGATTTAAAAAGAACGAGGATATTGGAGGCGGCAACACGTAGATTTGCGCATTTTGGTATGGCAAAAACAACCATGTCTGAAATTGCTACTGATTTGAATTTTTCAAAAGCACTGCTCTATTATTATTTCCCGGATAAGAATAGTTTATATTCTGCTGTATTTGAATACGTCATTGATAAAATGGTTCAAGATATTAAAGAAAAAATTAATACTTGTGATGATTTTGAAGAAATCATGATGTATACACTTGATAAAAGGGTTGAACAAATCAATAAGTACTATAATTTATTTGAATATACGATCAATATGGTCAAAGAGCTCCCTGAAGAATTGGAGCGTGTATTTAAAGAATCACATGTAAGGGAAGTCGAACTTTTTGTTGAAATATTAGTGATCGGCGTAGAGCACAATAAAATCGAGGTTGAAGATATTGAAGAGACAGCTCGAATTTTATTATATTCTTTATTTGGAATGCGCATGGGCATCTTGAAAGATATGAAAAACATGTTATTCCCGACCAAAGATGAGTTTGACGATATCTTGAGTTTACAAAAAAAGATGATGAAGATTTTCTTAAAGGGTTTAAGAAAATAGTTGTATATACATTATTTCTTCTTGATCGCTGTTATGATCTGTTGAGCATGAATTCTGGAATTTTCTATAAACCATAAATGAGTGTTTAGACCTCCGCATACAACACCTGCAAGATAAAGACCTTTAACGTTAGTTTCCATTGTTGTAGGGTCATGCTCAGGAATACATGGAGACTCTTCACCGATATGAATTCCGACAGATTTTAGGAATTTGAAATTTGGCTGATATCCGGTCAGAGCCAATACAAAATCATTTTCTAGTACAACTTCAGCATCTGGCGTATGGATATAGGCGTGAGATTGGGTTACCTTGCTCAGTGTACTATTATACAATACGCGAATCTCACCAGCAGCAATCCTATTCTCAATGTCAGGTTTGACCCAGTACTTGACTCTTGGACTTATTTCTTTTCCACGTATAACAAGGGTAACATCTGCCCCTTTTCTAAAGGTCTCTAAAGCTGCGTCAATAGAGGAATTACTGGCGCCTACTACAATCACTTTTTGATTGACATAATAATGTGGATCATCATAATAATGTTTGACCTTATCCAAATCTTCTCCAGGAATGTTTAGTTGCATAGGAATATCATAAAAGCCAGTCGCAATGATGACGTATCTGGATGTATAGCTGTCTTTAACCGTTTGCGTATGGAAGCCAAATTCCGTTTTGTCAATTGATGTGACTTCTTCAAATAAATTAATTTTTAATTTGAACTTTTGTTGAATGCGTCGGTAATACTCCAGCGCTTCGGATCGCTTAGGTTTGGGCAATGTCGTTACGAAAGGTATATCTCCAATTTCTAATCGGTCTGATGAAGAAAAGAAAGTCATATTTTGGGGATAATGATAAAGTGAGTTGACAAGACATCCTTTTTCCAATATAAGATAGCTGAGATTATTCAATGATGCTTCTAAAGCACAGGCAAGTCCTATTGGGCCCCCACCTACGATGATGATATCGAAATAATTATCTTGCATAATTGCCATTTATTTTAACTATTGTACCTTTTTGTTTAACATCGGGTCGATTTCCGCGCTTGTTTTTTCTTTTAATTGCTGTACCAACTTTGCAATATCTGCTGCGATTTTATTGATAAATTGTAGTTGCTCTGTTAGTAAAATACTGTTTTCGTCCCTGATGTCATCTATTGCTATGAGAGTTTCAGGTATCTGAAAATCGACTGGTGTAAATGGATTTTCTTCATTGGGATTACTTAAATCTCTGATTGCACTTTCTAAGGAGCTTAATATCTTACGAATCAATTTGATATGTTCTTTTGTGATGCTGTGATTAGCTCTTGATGAAGTAACCTGATTATGTAAGGTAACTGCAAATGATGCTAAAACATGATTAAAAATAACAAACTTATTGACATCTTTTGTGTATTTCTGTTTGTTTTTGGGTTCTGTAAGCATACGTTGAAATGTTGATCCCATGTTGGCTGTTTCTACATACAGCTTTTTTCTAACCAACTTATATTCTGTAACTGTTGGTTCATTTCCTGCAATCTCTTTGATGGTCAATGCAATATAGTGATAACTTGCTTGGAGTAGCTTTTGCATAGAGACTTTAACTTGTGTTGACTCCCAATTTGGGAAGATAACATAACTGGAAAGGAATGCAATCATACCTCCAATAAAGGTATCAAAAATTCGCTCTTTTGTTACTTCAATTGTATTTGTACTGACAAAACTCAGCATGATCAGTACATAAGGCGTCATGAATATAACTGCTACAATATAATTGACTCGAAAGAGACTATAAGCGCTTAGGAAGAAAAATATGAGTAGTACAAAGCGAATGGTTTCATCATGTACCATAAAAAGGATGAAAGCTCCGATCAGTCCTCCAATTATGGTCCCCATTAGGCGCTGGATATTTCTTGATTTTGTTAATCCAAATCCTGGTTTTAAAATGACCATTATCGTCAGCAATATCCAAAATATATTTTGGCTGATATGAAATGACTTGGCTATAAAATAAGATAATGACATGACGATGGCCATGCGCAACGCATGTCTAAAATAAGTTGAATCTAAGGTTAGATTTTCTCTTATTTTTTTAAAATCAATAATGGATGGTTCAATGAATTTTTTTGCCTCATCGATTTCTTGCTTATTAATTTCTGTCGATTTTATGTGCGAATAGCTATAAATATCATTGATATGACGGATGATGTCTCGAACATTGATTAAAATTTTTCGAAGCGCAATGGCATTATATTGAAGTTCTTTTTCCACTTGATCGATCCTTTTGTGCATTAAATTGATCTCTTGATCAAAGTTGTACATTGGGGTTGGTATTCGATTTGCATTTAATTGATAGGCGATATGATCTAATTCATTCGTTAATTTTAAGATGATATGTTTAAATTCATTTAAAATACCGGTATGTCCAAATTTTTCACTGACTGCATTATAATCATAATGAGTTGCCATACTTTGCTCAAAGAGATCAATAATATCATTGAATACGAATGTTAAATACCGTCCAGTTTTGGTGGTATCTTTGATGGATCTTTTGCTCTGAAAGAGTAGATTTCGTACGTTTTCTTGATGGTCGTTTACTTCGACTTGTTTGTCTATCAGTTTCAGATAATTTTTATCATTATCAACATTGATGTCGTAAAAATTAGCTTTTAAACGTAGGTAATCGGCAACATGACCAATGGATTCTGCAAGTTCCTGTTGCGTTAGTCTATAGGGTCTAATTTGCGTGATCGATAAGCTGATGATAATATACCAAAGGCAACCTATGGAGTAATAAAATAAATAGGTAAGTGCGCTGTCGAGTGTAAATGGTGTATCAACATGTATAAGCATCATCAACATGCACATCAACCCGACATTCGCTGCACGAGCATTGAACACAGCAAACATGGCAAAGATAAAGCACAAGGCAGCAATTAATATCGTTAGTAAATAAATGTTGGAATTTACAGCGACTGTCAGAATAAAAGTTATAATCGTTAGTATCGCTGCAAAATACATCCCTGTACGACGGTGGGAGGGAGCGCCTGGAGTATCTGACAATCCAACCAACAGTGCTCCTAAGGACACGAATGTTCCATTTATGAACTGGCCCATTGCCGCAAAAATAATGACTGGAATGATACATCCGATGGTGATCCTGATACCATCGGCGAAGTATTGGCTATAAAAAAAACTTTTTATCTCTTGTGTCTGCTTCATAATCTAGAATACAAACAAATATACAAGATTGAATAGGAAAAGCTATGCTTTTTATTGTAAAAGCATAGCGGGTTCGTATTTGATGATAGGTAATTAAATACCTGTTATTTTAGTTTCTACATTTCCTCTGGTAGCCTTTGAATAGGGGCATACATGATGTGCTTTTTCCGCAAGCTTTTGAGCTTGTTCGGCGCTAAGAGTCGGAACATGTAAATCAATTTCTGCAGAAATAAAGAAGGCATTGTTTTCTTCGTTAAATGATGCGCGTACCGTCACTGTAGCATCGGTCATATCGACGTTATCTTTTTCTCCTACTGCGGCAACGGCTCCTAAAAAACATGAACTCCATGCTGCTGCAAATAATTGCTCTGGATTGGTCGCGTTTCCATCACCGCCCATAGCTGTTGGTTTTTTTACAATTAAATCAATGATACCATCTGAAGATTTTACTTCACCATTACGTCCGCCAGTTGCAGTAACTTCTGCTGTATAAATTTTTCCCATTTTGTAACATTTAGTAATTTGTACTTGATCAAAAATAATATAACAAGTGAAAAACGTTTTTGTTCTTAATAATATTGTAATTTTAAGATGTTATTATTAGTTTTTTTTCATTTAAATGATTATTTGAATATAAATTTTATATATTTGAATGTTTGATCATATTCAAACGTTCTCCATTAACTACAACTGTTTTTTCTATAATATGAAATTAAGTACAAAAGAAGCCGTTTTTCAAAACGAAGTTTTGACGCGATTTGAACTTTTTAAAAGTCTATTTTTAACGCTACCCTTCCAACAGGTAAAGGATACGGGTACCTTATTACCTTTTTTTGCCAAACACTGTGAAAATGGAGTAGAGAAGCATCAAACTCCGGAAGATATCATCAATACTTTTTTTGAGCAGCATGAAATTTATTCGGATGAGGAAACTCAAGTCGATTTGTTATTTCGATTTGTACAATACATCGAAAGACAGGTGGTGCTTTTTGATGCAATTGAAGATTCTTCATTTAAAGCAATTGGTAAAACAGATCAATCTTCACAGCTTGGGTCTTTAATTAAATCTTCAGAAACAAATCCGGAACTTAAGCGAAAAATAGTTGCGAAACTAAAAGATTTCTCTGTCCGCCTTGTATTGACTGCTCACCCGACTCAGTTTTATCCTGGATCTGTATTGTCGATTATCAATGATCTGATCAGTGCAATCAAAGAGAATGATATTCATAATATTCATTTATTATTGCAACAACTTGGTAAAACACCTTTTATCAATAATAACAAGCCTACTCCGGTTGATGAAGCGATTAGCTTGGCTTGGTTTCTAGAAAATGTGTTCTACAAAGTAGCTTCTGAGATCCAAACTTATATTGATGATGAGCTGGGGATTGAGACAGAGGAAGTGAGGCAATTGATTGAGCTTGGTTTTTGGCCAGGGGGGGATCGCGATGGAAATCCAAATGTGAGTGCTGATAGTACTAAAAAAGTGGCAACACTTTTAAGAACTATTTTATTCCGTTGTTATTACAGAGATTTCAGAGTGGTGAAACGCCGTATTACTTTTAGAGGTGTTGAACAATATATGGACAATCTACAGGAGCTATTTTATGAAAATAGTTTTAATCCTGTTGAAAACCCTGTCGATGAGACTGCTCATATTATTGAAAATTTAAAAGCTATTCAGGAGGTACTGAAAGAAAAGCATAATAATCTTTTCGTGGAGATCGTCGATGATCTTTTGCGTAAGGTAATGACTTTTGGTTGCTTTTTTACAACATTGGACATTCGCCAAGATAGTAGTATCTTGACTCAAACTTTTGATTATATCATTAAAAAATACTCTAAAGAAACCGGTATTTCTGCTGATTTTGGATCATTGTCCGAGATAGATAAGCAAGAGGCCATCAATTTTAAGGAGTTGGATCTGAAATTTGATGATGAAGCTACAGCATTGGAAAAAGATACGCTAGAGGTGATCCGTTTGCTCAAAAATATTCAAAAATCAGGTTCTGAACGTGCTGCGCAGCGTTTTATCATTAGTAATTGTCAGCAAGCAAGTGATATTTTAGGTTTAAGACAACTTTTCTTATGGTCAGGATGGACCAAGGATGCCTTGACAATTGATTTTGTACCATTATTTGAAACTGTAGATGATTTGACCCGCGCTGCAGATGTGATGAAATCCCTTTATACGAATAAGGAATATGCAAAGCACCTTAAATTAAGAGGGAATAAGCAAACGATCATGCTGGGTTATTCGGATAGTACTAAAGATGGTGGATATCTAATGGCTAATTGGTCTATCTACAGTGCAAAAATTGAATTAACGGCTATTGCTAGAGAATATGATGTTGATCTTGTATTTTTCGATGGTCGTGGAGGCCCACCTGCAAGGGGAGGAGGTAAAACGCAAAGATTTTATGCTTCAATGGGACAGGAAATTGCGAATGATCATATTCAATTGACTATACAGGGACAGACTATCAGTAGCCAATATGGTTCTTTAGATACTGCCCGATTTAATATTGAACAGCTTTTACATGCTGGTATTATTTCCGATCTTAAACAGCGATCGAGTGATACGTTGACTCCACATCAAAAAGGTATTGTCGATAAATTGGCTGATCTGAGCTATAATAAATTTATGGATTTGCGTAAAAATCCTTTATTCTTGAGTTATTTAGAAAACCTATCACCATTAAAGGCGCTATCGTCTATCAATATCAGTAGTCGCCCAGTTAAACGGAATTCGGATAAGGAATTGAAACTTAAAGATCTGCGTGCGATCAGTTTCGTCACTGCGTGGAGCCAGTTAAAACAAAATATACCAGGTTTTTACGGTGTAGGTACTGCATTGAAATGGGCAGAGCAGAATAATCTTTGGAAGGATGTACAACAATTATATTTGTCTTCCGGGTTCTTCCAGACATTAATTGACAATTGTATGATGTCCATGACCAAATCCAATTTTGATATTACTTCTTACATGCAATTTGATGAGAAGTATGGTGCATTTTGGAAAATGCTTCATGAGGAATTTTTAGTGACTAAGGAGTACTTACTAAAATTAAGCAATACTTCTAAGTTGATGGAAAACTATCCTATTGATCGCGAGTCCATATTGGCTCGTGAAAATATTGTATTGCCCTTATTGATTATTCAGCATTATGCGATCAAAGTGATCAATGAAGGTAATTTGGATGAAAAGAAACGGGAGATATATGCTAAATTGATTGCTAGGACCATTTATGGTGTTGTCAATGCAGGTCGAAATGTGGCATAAAGTTTCAACTCTTTTTTAATAAGAGTTTTGAAGCCCGTTTATTTTATTATTTTTGTGCTGTTAATATAATTGATATGAAATTTAATAAGTTATTTATAGCGGTAGCAGTTTGTGGAAGTTCTTTATTGGCTTCTTGTAACTACCAAACAGGTTTGGATAACCAATATAAAAATTCACGTGCTTCTTTAGCTGATGGAGATGCTTATGCAATGTTTAAATATGTTGGAGAGCAAGGGAATTATTTAGTTAATTTGGCCAAGTTTGCTGAGTCAAAATCGACTTCTGCTGATACGAAAGCATTATCAGCAAAGATTCAGGAGGCATACACTACGATTCTTCCTCAGTTGGATTCTTTATCATTAAGTCTTCATGTGAATGATGCTATGAGAGGTGTTCCTGCTTTTGAAGCACCTGCTGCTTTAGGTACAGACAGTACTGCTGCATTTAATGATAAGGCTTACGCTGATGTGGTAGCTAAGATTCAGGCTGAAGTAAATAACAAATTGACGAAAGAGTCACATAATACTAATGCTGCTGTAAACCATTTTTCACATGAGAGTTTAGAAAAATTACAGGAAGTATATAAACTTGCTGGTGGAAAAGTAGATGAGCATGCACATCACTAAATAAAACTTTATTTTAATGACTGTAAATAAAATAGTTACAGGTGTTTTGTCGTATGGAATGTCCGGAAGGGTATTCCATACGCCATTTATAGCCAATAATGATCGCTTTGAATTGCGGGCAGTAGTGGAGCGATCTACTAAGAAAGCGCATATAGATTATCCCTCCATTATCAGTTATGATCGTGTTGAGGAACTTCTAGCCGATGAGGCAATTGAACTTGTTATTGTCAATACGCCCAATGATACACACGTAGCATTTGCAAAGCAAGCTCTACTAGCGGGAAAACATGTACTGATAGAAAAGCCATTTGCTCCAACGGTCGCAGAAGCGAAAGAATTGTTTGATCTAGGAAGAAAGGTTGGTAAATTTGTGCTGCCGTACCATAATAGACGATTTGATTCGGATTTTAATTCTTTGAAGTCTGTTTTAGAATCCAATAAGTTGGGCGAACCGGTTGAGCTGCATCTACGATTTGATCGATATCGTGCAGAAATAGGTCAAAAGGTCTTCAAAGAAACAAAACGTCCTGCTGCAGGTATCTTATTTGACCTAGGGTCGCATTTATTGGATCAGGTGATCTCATTATTTGGGAAACCCATCTCTGCTGTGAAAAGAACATCTATTCATCGTAAGGATTCGGAGGTGGATGATTTTGCAACATTATTGCTGACTTTTGATCAAGGGCTGACTGTATATATTACAGTGAGTATGTTGGTCTTGGAATCACAATATAGTTTTTTGCTACATGGTACAAACGGAACTTTTGTGAAGAACCGTACGGACGTTCAAGAAAATCAATTACTTGCTGGTGTCAGTCCAATTGATGATCACTACGGTGAGGAAAATGAAGATGCACTAGGCTTATTGACTTATCTGGAGCATGACAATTTGATTTCTGAGCAATTAAAGGCATTAAAGGGTGATTATATGCA
This sequence comes from Sphingobacterium sp. UBA6320, assembly GCF_002440335.1. NCBI lineage: Bacteria > Pseudomonadati > Bacteroidota > Sphingobacteriia > Sphingobacteriales > Sphingobacteriaceae > Sphingobacterium > Sphingobacterium sp. UBA6320. Next base: position 37,864 of record NZ_DJTA01000025.1, read on the forward strand.
ATTATTTGATGCCGTATATGAGCAAATCAGAAATAATCGAGCATACTTTGTTACAGAAGAACAGATTTATTGGCAGCTGGAAATATTGGAGCAATCATCTTTGTGTTAAGTTATTATTTTGTTTATAATAATTTAACATAAAATGTACCTTGGCTTCATTTATTATTTATATTTTCGAAACAATTAAAGAGGTATTGTTGATAAGGAATAAGTTATTCCCTTTCAATAAGAAATCAATTTCATTTTTATTTACTTTAACTGTATTAATGTGAGGTATGCTGCGATCGATATCGGCTCAAATGCTGTCAGACTTTTAATTGCTGATATTATTCAAGAAAAGGATGGTTTTTCATTTAAAAAGAATACCCTGTTAAGGGTGCCACTTCGTCTTGGTGATGATGCTTTTATTCATCAAAAATTATCGCCTAAGAAAGCGGAGAATTTAGTGAAGACTATGCGCGCTTTCCGAGATCTGATGGATGTCTATAATGTGGAAGATTATATGGCTTGCGCCACATCTGCCATGCGCGACGTATCTAATGGCCCTGAAGTAGTAAAGAAAGTAAGTGAAATTGGTATAGACATCGCTATTATTGATGGCACTACAGAAGCTGAAATCATCTACAATAGCCACTTGGAGGCAAAGATGGATCTTGATAAGGTTTATTTGTATATAGATGTCGGTGGAGGCAGTACAGAGTTATCTTTATTTGCAAATGCTAAGCTTGTGAATTCTAAATCGTTTAATTTGGGTACGATCCGTATTCTCGATAATAAGGATGAGCAGGAAACTTGGGATGATCTTAAAGAATGGGTAACCAACAATACCAAAATGTACAAACAGGTATATGGTATTGGTACGGGTGGAAATATTAATAAACTATCCCGATTGGCTAGTGAAAAGGCTGATAAACCTATTTCTTATGCAAAATTGAAAGCGCTTTATCATTATTTAACATCGTATTCTTTAAAAGAGCGCATTACGTTATTGGGTTTAAATGATGATCGTGCTGATGTTATTATTCCTGCTACAGAGATTTTCATGACGATCATGAAGTATGGGCATTTGAAACAGATCATGGTACCACGTGTGGGCTTAGTTGATGGTGTGATCCATACTTTAATAAAAAAGAATTTATTAAATCAGGGCGTATAAAATAAAAATTAGGATCTAAGTAAAAAATACTTGCAGATTTTAAAAAAACGTTTAAATTTGCGTTACCATTTTGAAAATAGGCCCAGGTGGCGAAATTGGTAGACGCACCATCTTGAGGGGGTGGCGCCCGTATGGGTGTGGCAGTTCGAATCTGCTTCTGGGTACATCATATTGATGATATAAAAAAAGGTCTGGATACTTCCAGACCTTTTTTTATATGTTGTTGGCTCTTACCGTTATTTCTGCAATGTCTAAAACCTCTATTTCTGATTCTTTTTCTTTGATTTTGACACCATCTTTAAGCATTGTCATACAAAATGGACATGCAGCAGCTACAATTGTTGCCTGGCTGTCAATAACTTCTTCGATCCGTTCTATATTGACCTCTTTTGTCCCTTTCTCGGGCTCTTTGAACATCTGACCTCCACCAGCCCCACAGCAGAGACCATTGCTCTTACATCTTTTTAATTCTATCAATTGTGCATCTAAACTTTCCAATACTTTTCTTGGTGCCTCGTAAACTTCATTTGCACGGCCTAAATAACAAGGATCATGATAGGTGATCTTTTTACCCTGGAATACATTTCCATCTGCAGGTTTTAATTTCCCTTCATCAATTAACCCTTGGATCAATTGCGTATGATGGATGAGTTCATAATTGCCTCCTAAGGCCGGATACTCATTTTTAAGGGTATTGAAACAATGAGGACAGGCGGTCACTATTTTTTTTACATGGTATCCATCCAATACCTGGATGTTCATCATGGCTTGCATTTGAAATAAAAACTCGTTACCCGCACGTTTTGCTGGATCTCCTGTACAACTTTCTTCTGTGCCTAGTATGGCATATTTGATGCCTACATGTTGTAAAATGCGACAAATATCACGGGTTATTTTTTGTGCTCTTTCATCAAAACTTCCTGCGCAACCTACCCAAAATAGAATATCTGCGGTTTCACCTTTAGCCGTTAATTCGGCCATAGTTGGGACGTGTAATTCTTTTTCCATGATTCTAGTTTTATAAAAGTATTATTGTTGCGATGTCCAGTTTGCACGATCCATCTGTGAATATTTCCATGGAGCACCATTATTCTCTACATTTCCAAACATGGCATTGATGCTGGCTGGCGCTTTCGATTCTTCCATGACAGAATACCGTCTTAATTCAACAATAATTTCAAGGGGATTAATATTAACAGGGCATTGTTCTACGCATGCGTTACAGCTGGTACAGGCCCATATTTCTTCGCGTGTTATGTACGTGTCCAATAATGATTTTCCGTCGTCTACAAAGTTTCCATTTGCCTTTATATTTTTACCGACTTCATCTATACGATCACGGGTATCCATCATGATCTTTCTTGGTGATAATAACTTGCCTGTGATATTAGCTGGACAGGAGGCTGTACAGCGACCGCATTCGGTGCAGGTGTAGGCATCAAGTAGATTTTTCCATGTCAAGTCTTGGACATCTTTTGCTCCAAATCGAACTGGCTCATCTGTAGTAGGAGGGGTAAAGCTAGGATCGAGCATTGCTTTTACCTCATTTGTTACATTTTCCATATTCGTTAATTCTCCCTTAGGCCTTAAATTTGAAAAGTACGTGTTGGGGAATGCCAAAAGGATGTGTAAATGTTTTGAATAGGGTAAATAATTGAGGAAGGCAAATACACCTAAAATATGGAGCCACCAACAAATTCGCTCAATAACCATTAACGATGAAGGATCGGATGGTAAAAAGGAGATGATATATTGACTGATCGGAAATGATCCTGCAGTGATGTAATGTGACTCACCATAGAGCTGTAATTTTTGATCTGCTGCGTTCATGAGCAGGAACGCCATCATCAATAGAATTTCTGTTATCAGAATAAGATTGGCATCGGTTTTTGGCCAATTCTTTAATTCAGGACTATTGAGACGTTTCAGATGAATCACATTTCTACGAATGAAGAAAATGATACAACCAAGAAGTACGCCAAATGCTAACCATTCAAATGATGCTATCAGCAAATTATAGAAACTTCCTAAAAATGATAAAAATCGGTGTGTCCCAAATATTCCGTCAATGACGATTTCGATCATTTCAATATTAATGATGCAAAAACCGATATAGACAAAAAGATGTAAAATTGCAGGTACAACTCTTTTAAACATTTTCTTTTGACCGAAAGCGACTAGTAGCATGGTCTTAAGACGTTCTGCAGGTTTGTCGTTTCTATTGAGCGCTCTTCCTATTTTAATATTTTTATATATCTGTCTTGCATTTTTTGCAAACAGAATAATCGCGCTAACAAAGCATAATATAAATATAAGTTGGCTAATCATATCTTTTTATAACAGTATATACACAAATATAATATAAATAATATATTATGCTTGCATAATACATTATTTAGAATTTTTAAAAACAATTGGCTGATTTGGATAATTTGATTTGAAGACATATTCATATGAGGAGTCTATAAGTTTTTTATAACTGATAAGTCAATCTTCTGATTCTGTATACTTCAGCATAATAACGTTTAGTGATTTGAATCGAGCGTGCATTTGTAATGCCGGTAAAAATGTTCAAAGATGAAGATTAATCTCGCATTATGTGTTGTTCCAAGTAAATGATCTGATAACCAGGTAAGGTAAGGTAAGGTAAGGGAAGGTAAGGTAAGGTAAGGTAAGGTAAGGTAAGGTAAGGTAAGGAAAGGTAAGGTAAGGTAAGGTGAGGTAAGGAAAGGAAAG
>NZ_DJTA01000021.1:0-36568 GCF_002440335.1 Sphingobacterium sp. UBA6320
CCGTTTTTTATACATCCAGGCTGATCAATAAACTTATTCCCAAGGGCTATAAGGGAAATACATACGAACTTCCCGAAGTCTATTTTATCGGTATTTTAGAGTTTGAATTAGGAGAAACAGAACCCGGAAAGTATTTTTACGATGTTGCCCTCTGCGATAAGCAGAGTAATCGTGTTTTTTATGAAAAGCTTGGTTATAAGCTGTTGGTATTACCAAATTTTAATAAGGATGAGACTGATATCAAGACGGATATGGATATGTGGCTATATCTATTGAAAAACATGAGTAAACTTGATAAAATACCGGATTTTTTGGATAAGCGGGTATTTGGTCTTATCTTTGATATAGGCGAAGTCGCAAAATTAACACCGGAGGATAAGATGGCATACGAAGCAAGTTTAAAACATAAGCGTGATGCAGAGAATACCTATTCTACTGCTCAGCGTATTGGACATGACCGAGGTTTAAAAGAAGGTTTAAAAGAAGGTTTAAAAGAGGGTTTAAAAGAAGGTTTAAAAGAAGGTTTAAAAGAGGGTATAAAAAAGGGTTTAAAAGAAGGTCTTGCCCAAGGCGAGCAAAAAAAAGCCATGGAGACAGCTTTGAAATTTAAAATGATTGGTTTACCCCTAGCACAAATTGCTGAGGGTACAGGGCTTACGATCGACGAGATCGAAAAGCTGAAATAAATCAATTAGATCATATAGAAAAACCTATAAAGCCATTCTGGCCAAAATGGCTTTATAGGTTTTATACCATCCTTACCATATCCGTTAATAAAACTAATCCATTCTTTCGGGCTTTTAAAACAGTACTCATCATAGACTATGATCGTTACCAGTACCCATACCATCGAGGGCAGAGAAGTCCTGTATTTTTCCGTTACTACTTTTGAATATTTCTTTTTCCCAGCGCTTCAATAGGGTAAATTCTTGCGGTTTTTCCTCAGGCTCCTTCGGAAAGGGCAATCTACAAAAACAAGGATTTTTTAACATTCTGCTCCTTTGATCTGTCATCATCTACATTCATTTTCATAAAAAAGACTTCAAAATTTTTGAAGTCCTTTTTATAATTATTATAGGTAGATGAATAATCAAATGAGTGGAACAATATCTTGTTAGTAAAAGATATTGGTATATCATATCTATTTATTGGAAAGCTTTTTTCTGAGAATAGTAAAAACTGAATAATATGTACCGCTATTACCGTTCTTATGTAGAAGATCCAATCCGATGATAGATTCAAATTTACTAAAAAGTATTACATAACAGAAGTTAATATAGGTTATTATAGCCTATTTGTTTACTTAACCTTCTGTCAGCAGTTCTATAGCGCTCTGTTACAGCTCGCTGAGGTAACCGATTACGGTACGGTCTGGTGGCAAATGTGCTTCATCAGGAGATATTGCTGTTATTTGTTTTTTTAAAGAAGATCGAGAATGCATCTACATTAAATAATTTTTGGTTACTTTTTTTATGATATGGCGTTGACTGCAGCCGCAGGTTTTATGATTTTTAAAGCTATGGAAATTGATCTCGTTGACATATTTGTTTTTCAAAAGTTGATGATAAAACGTTAAAAATGTTTCATATTCCGTTTGAAAAGAGAGGTAAAGATGGTTGTAGTAGAAATCATTCCAATCTTTTTATTAAAAGAAAAACCCGTAACATCGAGTTACAGGTTTTCTTTTATAAGCCCCATTATGAATAGCATCCTATGCATACTTAAATATAGTCATAAATATTTTAAGTATCAAATACGGTTAAAAATATCGTTGATTTTGAATTGTTTTTTGGTCAATTTTGGATGTCGATTACAATCACCTTAAAAAAGGATACGCTATTATCTATCAATAATTATTGGATATAATGGTAGAGACCAATATTTTGTATCATCGGATTTAATCTGCTTTCAAGTATTTTTAGGCGAACATGTTTTCCTTTGATGGTGTTAAATTGTAAAATTCTTCTTGAGCCTATTGTTGTTCCAGATGCAACTTTAGTCCAAGCATTATTTTGTAGCACCTCCAGCTCAAATTTCTCTACACGCTGTCCATATTTTATAAACTCTGAAATATCGAGCAGATTAAATTCTTGCTCTTTTCCAATGTCAAATACAAAGGTTGCAGTATCCACTCCTTTTGTTGTCCAATATTGACCTGTTTTCTCCTTTTTTGTTATGATTTCTTTATGCTGATTGATGAGTTTCGCAGAAGTTGTTTTCAACAAATTATTAGCAAAAATTTGATCTCTTAAATTTTTCCACCCAATAAGCGCCTGTTCATCCTTTTCGTGAATGAGACCATCTTGTGATGGAGGGATATTCAGTAATAATACACCATTCTTGCCGACAGAGTTAAAATATATATCCAAGAGCTTTTCGGGGCTCTTTACTTGGTCATTTTGATTTTCATGGAAAAACCAGCCCGGTCTGATGGAAACATCTGTTTCGGCAGGATACCAAACTAATGCTTCTGCTTTTTCGATCTGACTTCTTGATCCTAAATCGCTATTTCTCATGTCACCTTTAGGTTTTATAGTCATGTCCTGCTGCGATTCACCTGCTACGGCATCCTGTCTGAGCGCAGCAGTTGGTACGACAGACCACTCTGTATCTCTTCCATAACCTGTCTCTGTACCTACCCACCTGACATCTGGTCCCATCACGGCGATGACGGCTTCGGGTTGAATGGCTCTTATGGTCTTATAATACCTTTCAAAATCGTACTCTTGTTTTTTGCCATTTGGACCTTCTCCGTTTGCACCGTCAAACCATACTTCATCTACTTGGCCATATTGTGTCAATAATTCTGTCAGTTGTTTGACAAAAAAATCATTATAAGCTTCTGTTCCGTAAACGGCTTCGTGTTGATCCCAGGGAGATAAGTAAACACCAAATTTTACACCATGTTTACGACAGGCATCGGATAATTCTTTCATAACATCGCCTTGACCATTTAAATAGGGTGAGTTTTTAATGGAATGTTCAGTTGTGGCTGTTGGCCATAAACAGAAGCCATCATGATGTTTTGCTGTTAAGATCAATAGTTTTATCCCTGCTTTTTTAGCAATTTTTACCCATTGTTCGGCATCTTGTTTTTTAGGGTTAAATAATTTAGGATCTTCTTTGCCATCTCCCCATTCTTTACCGGTAAAAGTATTGATCCCATAATGTATAAATCCGGTTACTTCAAGCTCTTGCCATTTAAGTTGACGTTTGGTAGGTCTTACATGTGCCGCTTTTCTGATGATGTCTTCTTTTGTGTCCTCAGGTTTTAATTCCACATAATTCTGCTGTGCAAGTGTGATTGATGCAAGACAAATAAGCCCGCATAAAATCGGTATTTTGATGTTTTTCATTTTTGTTGATACTACAATCACCATACTGCAGAAATGCAATATGGTGATTTAATTTTTGGGATTAGCTTAATTATTTTGCACCTTGATTGGCCATTAATGGCCATCCCGGATTTTGGTATATACTTGACGATTCCGGTGAACCGTCTGGTGAAGTTATGGTAAAGTGGCTCATAGCAATTGGATTTAAATAATGTGCACTGATCCATTTATACCCGTCGAGGACTAAATTGGTTGCCGCTAAGTTGATGCGGTAAGGTCTAAGATAATTGCTTTCAGACTTTAAGGAAACATTACCCGTTTTTCCGGGAGTATTAGGCGGTATCAATGTTGAAACTCCTTTTTCATCTTTGTACCAGTCTTGCATAGGTCCCCATATTTTCATGCCTTCAACAATATAAGGTTTAGCCGCCAGTTGGTCCAATGCTCTCCAGCGTTTTAGATCGGCAAACCGCATGCCCTCTGCCACTAATTCCAAACGTCTTTCTCGTCGGATATTATACAAAACTTTATCCGATAATAATTGTCCCGCAGAGTACGCCCCAAAATCACCTTTTGCTTCCATATTCATATCGGTGTTATTCACCGTATTCATATAATCGGGATTGACTCCAGCACGCTCCCTGATTTGCGTCCAGTATGCCTGCGCCTTAGCGTTGACCGAACCATTTTTAAGGTAGCTGGCTTCGATATAATTTAAGTAAGCTTCAACGGCTCGGAATACAATAGAACCGGTGGTACTGGTTGCACCTTCAGATTGTGCGATCAGGTAACTGAACCCTTTCTTAAGGGCATATCCTGTTACATATCTGGTTTCAGCAATACCTAAAATATCTGGGTTTCCCTCTAGGATATCTTGTCCATTGGTATTCTTTCGATCGGTATAGCTTAACTCTCCCGGGGCTTTCATAAAGATCTGCAAACGATTGTCACGACCAGCTTTTACACTAGCGATAAGATCATCTCCTTGATAGCCTGAGTTGGCCGCATAAATCGGTAGGCCATTGGCCATGGTGAAGTTTTCCACCAGTCCTTTGGAGTAACCCGAATTGCCTGCATTTCTATTCATATAGTGGTTTACAGCGTGCGTTACATTTAAGGGGAGACTATATTGCCTCCAAAGAAGCACTTCACTATAGGCATTTAGGTCAAAATCACCAAACATCTTGAAATAAGGATTGTTTGATGAGTTAAATCCATTATCTTTGGTATTGTTGACTAAAGTCACTCCATCTGCTACCAACTGCGCAGACTCCATAGCCTGTGTCAAGAAGTAATCGATTTCCTGATCGATATTCATCGAGAAATTAGGATTTGATTTTGCTCCGGGCCATCCTGGTCCTCCGGGAACTAAAGCCGTTCCTTTATGGTATTTCAGCCAGGTCGCTTCATGCAGTGCCACACGGGATTTTAACAATAGCGCCGCATTTTTGGTGATCCGAGTTTTTCCGGAGGCAGTTGTTGTACTGAGTAAAGTAACAGCAGAATCCAGATCTGCGATGATAAAACGGGCAACTTCATTTCGGGGTTTACGCACAGAGATGGCGGTTAATTCCTCCAGGTTATCTTTTACCGTATTTTTTAAAATCGGAAAATCTCCTAATGCCTGTACTTTGTTGAAGTATTCGTAAGCCCGTAAGAAATAGGCTTCACCGATATAATGCTCAATATTGAGTTTATTGCCGGTGATGCTGTTACTTTTCCATTTGGGTACTACCGATTCGATGAAATAATTGACCTGACGGATATTCGTAAAATCCCAGTCTCCCCCTGTGGCACCTACCCGCCATTCGCCAGGTACCCATCGTGTAGCATAACCTGAGGTTACTTGATTGTCTGTCCCGTTATCATTCGCAAATGTACCCAACCCCCAACCTGCATGTGTCGGGAAATTGTAACGGGTAATGGTATATGCAGCGAGATCAGCTTCGGTATTTAAATACTCGGACGGTGTTACATTGGACAAAGGTGCTCTATCCAAATATTTATTACAGGATAGCAATGTGCTGAAGGCGAGTACAGCTGTGCAGAGTTGTTTTATATTATTTATATAGCTTTTTTTCATCATTCAAATCATTAAAAATTCACATTTAATCCAAAAGAATAGATGGTTGAGAACGGGTAGGATTTACCATCGTTCCAGCCTCCTAAACCAACCGTCTCCGGGTCAAATACTTTTGCCATTTTTGTAAACGTCAATAGATTCTCTCCGGAAGCATATACACGGATTTTAGATAGTCCGATCTTTGATAGTAATGCTGGATGGAAGGTATAACCGATCTGTGCATTCTTTAACCGTAGATAAGCGGCATTCTGTAAGTAGCGTGTCTGGGTCTGCTGATTTTTTTGTGTGTTGAAGTACGGTCTTGGTAGGTATGCATCTGTATTGACACCTAATACATCATTTTGTACCATCACTGAACTTTCGTCTCTGAAGAAATCCATATTTTCCTGGAAACCTGCCGATTGCCACATACCGCCATTGGCACCCCAGAAATATGGTCCATTAGGCACGTGGTCCCGTTTCCCAATTCCCTGAAGAAATACTCGAACGTCAAATCCTTTATAAGCTGCAGTAAGATCTAAACTGTATCTAAAGCGGGGCAGGCTATTGCCGATAATACTCAGATCACCTGGATTGGTCAAGGTATTTGCTCCGTTATTGACCTGTCCATCTCCATTTTTATCCATATACATGACATCTCCTGCTTGCCATTTGGTAGCAAAGGATTGTTTGGTATTGGCAATGTGTGCATCCATCTGCTCTTGTGTCTGTGCGATACCCAGCGTTGTATAACCCCAGATCTCCCCGTTCTTTTTACCATTATACCATTGTGTAAAATTTCCGGTTGAATTCGGGTATTTTGTGATGGTCTGTTGATCGTCTGATAACACAGCACGTACGCCATAATTGAAATCTCCGATATCGTCTTTCCAGGAAAGTTCCACTTCAAACCCTTTAGAGTACATTTCTGAATTATTAATGCGAGGTACCGCGGTTCCCAGAATCGCAGGTAGATCGGGTGCTGGACCAATCATATCATAGGTATTTCTTTTATAGATATCAAATGCCAGTCCTAAACGATTGTTGAGGGCAGCGACATCCAGTCCCAGATTCCAGCTGGAAACGCGTTCCCAAGTTAAAGAAGAGGAAATTAAATTTGGAGCACTTGCCGAATTTGGTTTCACACCATTGAGTAACCAGCTTCCTTGTCCAGCTGTAACCGGCATGATGGAATAGAAAGGATACCAGTTGTCTGTTCCCTGATTACCCAGCTCTCCGTAAGATCCTCTAAGTTTGAATAACGATATTTCAGATTTTAAAGGCCAAAAGGCTTCGTTGGAAATATTCCAGCCTGCAGAAAATGAAGGGAAGAGATTCCATCTTAGGTCGGTTGGAAATCGGGATGAACCGTCATAGCGGGCATTTAATTCCAATAGGTATCGGTCTTTATAGCTATAGTTGACCCGGCTAAAAAATCCTGCGATAGCCCAATGTTGATAACCACCATTGGTTTTCGGGTCTAATGTTGCGGTATTTAAAGTAGGGATATCGTCTGTGATCAATCCGCTCATCGTTCCGCCTAGTGTTCTGTACTTATTCAATTCTGAATTGAATCCTGCTAGAACGGTAAACTGGTGGTCTTCAGCAATATTAAAACTATAGTCCGAAAATAGATTGGTACTGAAGTATTCATCTTTTTGCGCAGTTTCGCCTACACTGGTTCCTCCAGCACTGTTGTAACCGACTGGTATAAGGAAAGGTTCTTTGTTTACAGTGTAAGCATAAGCTTTTAGGATTTCGCTGTGATCATTTCTATTGGTGATTCTGTAATTGACATTACCGGTGATATTCCAGCCTTTGATCGGTTGATATTTTAACTGAAGCTGCTGGTATAAAAAGTCTTTTTGGTAATTGGTGCGTCCTCCGTCCAATAATTGATTTATTTCTGAAGGCTCTGAAAAGAATCCATTATCATCGCGTACAGGAACTGTTGGCCAGCGTCTGGCAATATTGTGATAATAAAGATCATTCATATGCGTTGCTTTATCAAAATCTTCTCTTACAAAACGGGTATTTGTCAATAGATCTAGTTTATCGGAAATTTTGATATCTAATTTTGTAGCAAATGAAAAACGTTTGAAATTATCGTTAGCATATTTATTTAAACCATCCTGATCCATATAATTCAGTGAAGAATAATATTTAACACGGTCTGATCCACCGTTCACACTCATGGTATGTTCATGTGAAGTGGAGAAGTTTTTGTAAAATTCTTCAAACCAGTTGGTATTGGCGTTCGATCCCGTATAGTACTGCCATTTTCCATCAGTCCCTGCTGTGGAGACTGTACTGATTTCGCCATTTTGGTAGGCCATGATTTTATCAAGGACAGTTTGTGAAAATTTGGCAGCTTCGCCATCATTAGCCGCGACTTCATTGTAATAGTATGCAAATGTTTTAGAATCCAACATCGTTGGTAAACCTCTTGGTGCACTTAACCTGATATTATTGTTGTAATTGACCACCGGTTTTCCGATTTTTCCTGCTTTTGTTGTAATTAAGATAACACCGAAAGGAGCTCTAGATCCATATATCGCGGCTGAAGCTGCATCTTTTAGAACCGAGATATTTTCGATATCCTGCGGATTTAGCGCATTCATATCACCTTCCATTCCATCGATCAATACCAATACCGATGAAGTGGAGCCCACACCGATTGTACCTGCTCCACGGATATTGACACTCATGGTTTGATTGAGTTCGCCTCCAAGTCCTGCAGTCTGTAAATTTAATCCAGGAACCATTCCCTGTAGTGCTTGTCCTAAGTTTTGAACGGGTCTGGATTCGAGTTGCTTTGCGCTTACTGTAGAGACGGAGCCGGTTAAATTGATTTTTTTCTGTGTTCCATAGCCGACAACCACGACTTCATCCATGGCTGAAGAGTTTTCTTCCATGATGAAATTCATCTGAGAACCCGCTGGCTTTTCTGAAGTAGTATGGCCTACATAGCTAAAAACGAGTATTGATCTAGCGTCTTTAACAGATAATTTAAAGGTCCCATTTTCACTGGTTGTGGTCGCGTTGCTTGTTCCTTTCTCTTTGACAGTCACACCGGCTAAAGGTTTGTTGTTTGCATCTGTGATACGACCTGAAGCAATGGTTTGCTGTTGAATAGATACAGTTGGCGTTGTCTTTGTGTTTTCGTTTTTTGGCGTGATTAAGAGTGTTTTTCCATTCAATTCGTAATCAAAGGGTTGATTTGCAAATAATAAAGTCATCGCCTGTTGCAACGAAAGCTTGTTGAAGTCGATAGAAATCAGTTTAGCATGATTAATTAATTCGGTATTGTATACCAAGTTATACCCGGTTTGTTTACGGATACTGGATAATATTTCTTTTAAGCGTGCATTTTTTACATTTATGCTAATCTCTTGAGAGAAGACATTAGCAGAGACTTGTAAACCTGCGATAATTAATAAAGTTGTTATTTTCATTTTCAGGAAAAAACCATGACATAATATTGTAGAGATCCGATTCAAAAAAATGAATAACAATTCCCTACAATGCATCAGAATATTCATACATTTGTTCATTAGGTTAGTGATTAGTAGTATTTTAAGTTTGTTTCATTACCCTTTTTGATAGGGTCCAGCTGCATGGCCGTGCGGCTGGATTTCTTTTTTAGATTGTTGTTTAGTTGTTTTTTATCATAAGCTTTTTATTAATTGGTTGAATCGGTTATTGTTTTACAGCATGGATCATCTGCTCATTATACTGAAATGTAACAGGTCCAGTTTTTTCCAACATTTTTAGTACATCTGAAAGTCTTACATGCTTTGATATCTGCAGGGTATAGTGCGTATTGGGAAGTGAGTTGTAATCTACTTGTACATTATACCAGCGCGATATAGCACGTAATATGGTAGACAATTTTTGATCTTCAAAATGAAAATCACCATTTTTCCAAGCCATTATTGCTGCTATATCAGCCTCACTTTGTTTAGAAATACCAGAGGTATTATTGGTCGTTACACTAAAGTTTGGCTTCATCAATATGGTTTGGTTTTTATTATTTAGAGCGCTTATTTCGACCTGACCTTCTAGGAGCGTGGTTTGTGAATAGGCTTCATCTTGATAGGAATTGACATTAAAATGAGTTCCTAATACGCGTATTTCTTGCATTTCGTTCTGTACGATGAAAGGGACAGTTTTCTTTGCGACTTCAAAATAAGCCTCTCCTTTCAAGTGAACTTTTCTTTGTTTTTTAAAGTCGATATTATAGGTTAAAGAGGATTCCGAATTTAACCAAACATGTGTGCCGTCAGGAAGTATAACTTGATATTGCCCACCTCGAGGTGTCTCAATCGTATTATTGCCCATAGCATTTGTGTTCTGTTCATTTCCAATGATATAGACAAGCTGTCCACTCTTATTTCTTTGGATCGTCAAACCTTGTTCTCTTAATATGGTGTGTGCATGGATGTCAGCCTCATCCAAGGAGATAACTTTTCCATTTGCCAATCTTAATATCGCCTTATTTTTACCAGGCAATACATTTTCAGCATTATTCGCGATTTGCTGGTACGTTGTTTCATTCCATCTTTGATCATAATACGTGATACCCGACAGTGTGATCAATATAGCTGCTGCTATGGCCGCCCAGTGCCTCCAGTTGTAAACCTTTACTTGATGAGTTCCGATACGATTTTCTATCTTTGATAAGATTTCAAGCCTAAGATCCTCCGTAAAAAAAGAATCATCCAAATGTTCATGATGGCGATATGTCGCATGAAATTTGGATAACAGTTCCTCCTCTTCAATAGATGTTTCGCCATTGAGGTATTTATCTAATAAGGTTAGAAATTCTTGTTTTCTCAAAATTTAAGGTTATTTATATATAAGAGTAAATAAGGGATGGCTATCCCTAGTCAATTATTTATTTTTTTTTATCGATTGATTAAAAAAAGTATAAATAGCTCTATACTGAGTGTTTTTCCCAATTGACTACGCAAGTAAACTAATGCATTGGCAATGTGATATTCGACAGTTTTAGTACTTATAGCCAATTTTTCTGCAATTTCTTTATGAGTGAGATGCTCCAAGCGGCTCAATTTAAATACTTCTTGGCAACGTGAGGGTAGCTCTTCTATGATCTGGTCTATTTGCTGTTGCAATTCTTTATATTCCATGAGTTCCTCATTGGAATTATCTTCCAACGTATCAATAAAATCCAATATATCATCATTAATAACCTGTTTTCTAAGCTGCCGCAGTACTTCATATTTAACAGCTGCATAGAGGTATGATTTTAAAGATAGTTTTATGAAAAGTTTTGAACGGATTTCCCAAAGATTAACAAATACCTCTTGTATGACATCATTGCATTTTTCATGATCTTGGAGTATCCGAAAACTAGATTGATATAGATATTTCCAGTACTTATTATAAATTTCTGTAAGTGCCGAATGTTTGCTCTCCCTTAACTGAGCTAATAGCTCGGCATCCCCATTTGGAGTATTTTTCATAAAATTTGGTAGACTAATGGTACAAGATATATAATTACCTTGCTAAAAACAAATTATGTATGACATAAATTGTTTTTAATTTATCTCGGATATCTATTTGATAGTTAGTTTTTTATGGCAGGTTTTTAGTTTTTATGGATGATTATAAGATAAGAAGACAGAAAGTTACCTTCAGTAGGATGTGTATTGGTGGCAGAAAGCTGGTAATTGATGGAAGGAGAATATGAGCTTCGGCGTTTAAAAAATGCCTGATCAATTGATCAGGCCTTTTCTATAGAAGATTAAATTAAGATTAGTTTGCAGTCAATGCTACCGCATTTAATGGTCTGGATGTACCATCGGGACCTACAGCGACGATATTATCAAAGATAATACGGGTGCCCGGTGTGATACCGTTTAAGGCAGATGCCATGCTGGAGCTCAATTGATTGCCTGAAGTAGACAATACAATCGCATCAGCACGAGGCTTTGCGATAATCATCGTAAATTTAGTCACTTTAAAGTTTGCGTCAAAATCAAAATTATCCAATTTTGCAAAGATGGCATTCTGTGCTTTTAGGGCTACGGTAGCCATGGAACCACCGGTTTTGCCTGCAAATTTTGCAATGGGATCGGGGATACGTTTGACACGGAATTCTGTCGTGCTCAAAGTCTGCATTTTACCAGGTGCTACTTCTGCGGTGATCGAGATCCGTGCGGTACCTGGCGATGATACCCGCGCAATGTATTTACCGCCCGACCCAGATAGGCTACCACCGGTCATACTCACTTTTACTTTATCTGTCGGCGTACCAGCTGCTGAAACCGATAACGGATTGTCCACCCCGATATACAAGACATTCATCTTGTCGGGAGATACCACTGCGGATGGACGTGCGACCTGATAGGTCTGTGTCGCCGAGCGGTATTCTTTCATCGAACCATCCGTCTGTTTCACCTGTATCACGCATGTCCAAGAGAAAATCCCTTCTTTGCTCGTTGATACATGGTAAACTCCCTTTCCATCGACAATCTGTAATGGCGATCCATTGACACTGATGGTCGGTTGGGATTTGGAATCTGAAGCGGTCAGAAATACTTCAGCTTGATAAGGTTGTCCTTGTACCAAGTAGGAGGTAGGTGCTACTGCAACAGCTGCAAATTTGTCTAAGTTAACAACCGCCTGATCCATTTTGCCCAAGATTAATTTCACCACATCCGATTCCGTATTTTGAGCGTCCGTCTGTATTTTGGTTAAGATCGTCATGGCTGCAGTCAGGGGTGTGCCGCTTCCGAAATTAATCTCTTCCCAAGTTTCTTGCCATTGACAGATTTTTCTGGGTCTTTTGCCTCTAATGAAAAAGAAACACTTTTTTGTTCTTCAGGACTTAATAAGGCCAAGAGTTTTGCCCGGGTCTCATTAATTTTATCCTTAAGCACGGTTCCCTTTTTCTCATTGATCATGAGATTGAGCGATATATCTTGGTTTTCTCTTTTGACAAGATCTCCTTTTTCTGGATCAATGCCGCCACCTTGTTTGGTGAAGTCTTCTTTTAATGCATTGATATAGGTATTCAGCTCACCGATAATGGATTGTGCTTTTTTAGCTTTATCATAGATGGGTTTTGCACGGGCAGGCTCCTCTTTCAATTTGGTACTTTCAAATGCCGAAAACAATTGCTGTACAGCCGTGTTGACATTGGAGCGTGATGTTTCGAGACTATTGTTGATCTAAACCTCGAATATGCTGATACGTTCAGATCGAAACACCGCAGATGCACATGGAATCGCTGCACACTCCCGATCAGTAAAATAGATCTTTAAGTACAGTTGATTTTTTTCCATAACCCAATGCGCAAATTGAAAAGAATCTTTAGGTTCATTGTACAAGTCATTTTAGGTAATGTTGATACCAAAAATAATGATTTATTGCGGTATTTTTTGTTATAATTGTATTATAGCCATTATCGTTAGAATGTGTATATAGCGTTTGCTAGTTTACTGCATGTAAACTCCTTTGATTTTGATCCCTTATTTTTTTGTACATGAGGGTTATTCTTCGTTCAGCTTCGCGTACTCTCTGGGATTTTTTACGCCTAGTTTTCTCAGCTCTTTCTATCAACTTATCATAACCGATCTGAATAGTTTATATGGCCCTACGCAGAATGCCCCATGTGGTCTCTCATGTTGTATGCAGGCATTTACTTACCATTTAAAAAAAAAAGGACTCAAATTAAAATCGAAGCCCTTTCTTTCACAGTTATGGGTAGATGAACTATAATGTTTATTTATGAAGAATCCTATTTATTATCAAGAGCCCCACACTGAAAAAACAGATCGCGCTCTATGCTGTATACACATATATAAAGCTACATATAGTATAAAAAGACAATTTAAATTTAAATATACAAAATAGTTTTTATAATGCAAGAAGATACTTCTTATTTTGTAGATCGGAATACTTTTTTAAATCTTTTCAGTTGAGCTGGCCAATCGGACAAACATGGAGCACCTGTCATCGTAAAATAGTGCGGAGGGCAATCCATGATAAAGATTAAAAATAATTAATATCCATGATGAATATTCTTATCATTTCTGAGATTTCTACAAAGAATGCCAATTTCAATCTAATATGTACGCATTTACATAACACTATTTTAAAAAAAAAGAGCTTCACGATATCGAAGCGCTTTCTTCCATAGGTTATAGGTTGATTATCTATATGGTGTATTGAGTAATTTCCTTATGAGCGCGTAACAATAAAAAATATACAAATTTTGGTACAGCAAATAAAGCTACTATAAAATGCTATTGAGATAGATCGATCGGACCGTATCCTATTTACGATAAAATACAGTCCGATATAGGATCTCACACATTTTCAATTTGAAAATAATAAAAAAAGATTATGATAGCAAGAAATCTTAATAATTATAGGGATGGATGCAGCGGAGGATGCTATCCCTAATATAGAATTCTAATAAAAAAGACTTTCATATAAAGCCTCTCTATGAATAATAAATATGGTGTTTAGCACGAAAAGCTGCGTTTGTACTCTTCTATCATGCCAATATCATGTAGGAGGAGAACAGATGATTTTAGCTCTCTTTTTGTTCTTGTATTCGGTGTATTCTCCACCACTCTAAACTTCCTTGATCAACGTTCTGTAACAGCCCTGTACACGGGGTGATCGTCGTCTGATACGTTTTTTCTTTTCAGATGCCGATGCCGCGTTTATGATGGCAATCCGTTTGCAGAAGTTATGCTGAGGACCTTATTAGCAATCATGAATAAATAAGTAAGTGATGAAAAGCTGAAAGATATTACGTTAACGTGTATGGTGAGATGATGAAACGTGAAATGGATAAGAAGCGTCGTCAAGGTCTCTACGATTGTCATTATTTGAATTTTCCTTTTAAAGACAATGATGCTGTTATGAGCTACAATATAAAACTCCTCCAGTCGAAATTTGGTAATAGGTGCTATGGTCTAAAAGCCAATTGAAATGAGATCTTTTTATTATGGCATCTGTATTCAAAATACAATAGAAGCAGCTCTACAGCCTGCTGATGTAAGATGTTAGGGTTTTTCATTGATTTCCTTGTTAGCAGGTTAGAGCGTTAGACGATTATTGGGTTAGAGAGTTATTGGGTTAGAGAGTTAGATGTTTAGAGAGTTAGATGGTTAGAGAGTTAGATAGTTAATAAGTTAGATGTTTAGAGAGTTAGATGTTTAGAGAGTTAGATGGTTAGACGATTATTGGGTTAGGTGGTTAGCAGGTTAGAGAGTTAAATGGTTAGACGATTATTGGGTTAGGTGGTTAGCAGGTTGGAGCTTTAGAGGGTTAGTTATACACCGATTGTGAATAAATGTTGTGGATTTGTGAGTGAAGGGTTACGGATATAGGGAAATGTTAATATTTTGTGGATAACTTGTTTATATATGTGGATAACTCTGCTGCAACTCATCCAGGTGTATATTAGCATAAATTTAAAATTCTGTTTTTTGTCCAGTATGAACAATTGCTGTGTATTCATAAGCTCCATATGGAAAAATGGAGTGTTTGTTCTTTTGTGGAATACGTTTTCCACATTTTTTCGTTACTTGTTCACTTCGTTACTTGATCACTCCGTTACTTCATCACTCTGTCACTTGTTCACTTCGTCACTTGTTCACTTGATCACTTCGTTACTTGATCACTCCGTTACTTCATCACTCTGTCACTTGTTCACTTCGTCACTTGTTCACTTCGTCACTTGTTCACTTCGTCCCTTCGTCACTCCATCACTCGCTTATTAAAAGAAAAATTAGTCTATAATAATAATTGCCGGTTGAATTGATGAAAATATTTCTGAAAAGGTGTTTTTAGAATGCGAACCTAGAGGTTGTAGTAGGTTAAATATTTTATGGCTTTTTACAGCGTGTATATCGAGATGTGATGTGTATTGAGAAATTATTTTCATCAAGTGGGACGGTATGTTGAATTTGGGGTAAATGCAAGGGCCCTAAATAAACGGTTGTCGGCGCCGGATAATCGATGGTATTACTATTTATTAATGAAAAATCATGAAAAAGGACCATGTATCCTGATCGAGATCAACCCAGATGAAGGTATTCTTTTTAGGGCTGGTCGATTAATAGTTTTAATTCAAAAGAACGACAGAATTTTTGACAATGCTGATACCGTAGGTTTCAGATAGATGTTGAAAGATATCGACGTCGGATCAGTATAAAATTTGGATTGATCTAAAAAATAAGTATATTAATGATCTGTTAAGATAATTTCGTGTTATCTGTAAACCTATTTTAATCTTTTGATATGCTCGAAAAACGTATTGTTTATCGCTTTCCTTGGTATGCTATACTATTTCTGATAGTAGGCTACAGCGCTGTATTCTATCAGGTCAACTGGGATAGCTTTGTGGATCTCCCTTCTGTACAATTTTTGTTTATCGCCATCGCATATAGCAGCGTTTTTCTAGCGGTCAGGTACATTATGGTCGACAAGTACGGTTACTTTCGACCTGTCAAACAGATTCTGTGTGCCATACTTGGCTTATACATACTGTATGTGCTGCTGATCGTGGCGTTACTTTTTTTACTGCCGAGACCCTGGACGAGCTTCATCTACAGGCCTCATCTCCCTATGTCTCTCGTGCAGGTTGCCCCTAGTCTGGCCGTTTTCTTTTTTAAATATAGTGCGTACGCTTTTATCCTGGTTTGGCTCGAATCCTGCAAGCATGTTTGGATATGGGTAGAAAAGCGGTTGTTGTTGGTAAAAAATCTGCAGAACCACAATAAAATAAACCGTCGTGATGCTTCCAGGGGTGAGCTGCGGGCACTGGTCCGTGATGAAGTTGCGCACCTGTTGCGCAACTTGCTGCAACAGCTATATGCTTGGAATAACACGATTTCTCAAACGAAAAAGCAACATGTGGATCGATTGCTGCACTATGTACTCGACGGCTTGTCGGACGAAAAGAATCATTTTGTGACACTGGACCAGGAAATGGAAGCGGTAGAAAGGCTTAACCAGATCTATCCCGGAAAGCAGGTGAGGCTGCAGTACCCGGATCGCTTAGCAGGCCATATGGTACCCCGATTTATGCTGGTATCACTCCTGCAAAACTGCCAGAAACATGCTCTGCATGATGGCGCGGCGTTGTTGGAGGTCCAGTTGAGCAGAAGAAGGATGGATATCCGAGTGTATAATAAAATCGCTCCTGCACAAAATTGGGACAGCACGACGGATGGATCGGGCATGAACAGGTGGCGCGATATGGTCAAACATTTTTATGCCGATGCCGCTGAGGTGGTAAATCAGATACAGGAAGATTGTTATCTACTGACGATCACGATTGACTACACGAAATAAATTTGATAAATTATGCTGAAGAAAATTAGAGTAGGAATAATCGACGATGATCAAACCGCTATTGATTTTTTAAGTGCCTATATCGCCAAGACCGATGGGCTGGTAAAAGCTTTTGAAACCGTTGATCCACAAAAAGGATTGGCAAGAGTGAAGACCGGTACCATCGATTTATTGATCGTGGATATGATAATGGCCAATCTTTCGGGTATAGAACTGATTGCGCAGATCAAAGAACTGCAATTGCCAAGCCGAAAATCCAGACTGGGGATGCAGGTAATCATCTGCTCGGGGACCAATAAATATGCTGCCGAAAGCTACCATTATAATGTGACGGATTATATGTCCAAACCGGTTGAATATTCACGTTTTATAGAAGCTATTGATAAAGCCAAGCAGCAGTGGAAAATCAGGCACCCTATGCTTATACGCGATGAGCAGATTTTCCTGGTCAAGGTAGGTCATCAGTACCACCAAAAAATGGTGCGGATAGACGAAATTATATGTTTGGAAGCGGATGGTATGGAGTGTACGTTGTGGTTTGCAGATGACAAACTGGTCGTCGGGAAGCCCATGTCCTACGTCGTAGAGCGCTTACCTCGAGAACGCTTTATTCGATGTCACCGCTCTTTTGTGGTCAACACGGATTATATCGTTGATATTTTCAACAAGAAAATTAAGATGCGGTACGTGTCCAATGAGGTGCTGATCGGTGACCGAAAGATCTATAAGGAATTCAGTTTGTGGGAAATGTCCAATAAATTGTGATGAATTTCAATTCTAGGGAAGATCTTCGAGTGGATAACAGGCTCGTGAAGTCTTTTGATTGAATCATACTGAAATAAGAGTATTTAAATCTTCACGTTGCTCCCCCCAGGGAGTGTCTTAATCGTTTATGCTCTCGTATTATGCCCAGTCGCTATGTCCAAAATCAAGCTTATCGAACAGATGCAGGAGATTATGGCTCAGTATGTTCAAGAACAGCTGCAGGAAGACCTTACACAGTATCCTATTGAAATTTTGTTGCATGAAATCATTCAACGCTTCCCTTTACAAAAGCACTCTGACGATATACATGCGCTGTTGAAACAGTTAACTGATATCACGGTCAGATATCTAAACATCCCCGCTGTGACGATCAATGAAGTACCCGAACATGTCGATACAAAATGGGTCATGCAGAGACTGGGCATTACATCTTCCACTTTTTATCGGTCGGTCAACAAAATCTTACTTTTCCCTGCCATCACGATCGGAAGCCGCCCGTATTACTTAAAGTCAGATGTAATCTTTCTATTTAACAGATCAAGGGGAAAGGGACCCTACATTTTCGGAAAGTTTGCTCGAATAGCAAGAAAGCAACAATAGAGGACGATCAAAATGGCCACAATCTGTGATCACTTCTTGTGCATCTGTAGCCACATCTTTCAAAGAAGGAGGCACTTCTTTGAAAGATGTGCCTCCTTCTTTGAAATTTGGAGGTACTTCTTTGAAACAAGTGGCTGCTGTAGGCTGACTAGATCTATCTCTGCCCAAGATGTGATCCGATGTTGGCAAGATCCAAGTCCTTCTTGCCAAGATGGGATCACTGCCTGTCAACAAGTCATTGGTTCTTCTTAACAAGGGACTACTGGTTAAGAAGAAGTAGTCACTTATTCAAAAGTTGTTGTCGTAATTCGTATAGAAGTGGTTCCTTGTTTTACAGAAGTGATCACATGTTCTAAAGATAAGGTCACATCTTCAAAAGACTTTGTCGCGTGTTCACAATATGCAGCACTTAGGACAAACATCTACTTCATTCTTTCCAAGATGTGATCACTTGTTGTCAAGATGTGATCACTTGTTTAGATGATGTGATCCGAACTTTAAAAGATAATCCTCCTGAACGTCAAGAAGTGATCACTTTATGGCATCCATTTTTAATTTTATAGAAATTGTTGTCCCACATTTGCCGTTTCTTGTCCCACATTTTGATTTGCTGTCCCATTTTGTCCCACATTTCGATTTTTACTTCTACTCGCTTTTATGTTTGCTTTATGATGTTCGTCCGGAAGAGCATCAATTATCTTTAATTTATTCATAGAGCATAAGCTCAAAAAACGTAATGACAATGAGAAAGAAAAAATTAATCTTGGACTACTCACAAATTAATGATGATGGGTTTAACACGTTGGTGGGAAAAGTACTGGACTGCTTGAAAGATCATGTGGTATTGGTTGATTTGCCCGTAAGTTTGGAAGATCTTCAAAATCAGGCAGACGATTTTAAGGTGAAATGGCAGAAGGCAAGCCGCGGTGGAAGTGTGCTGGAAATTGCAGAGAAAAATGATAGTAAAAAGATCGTTGCGGATAGTCTCAAAAAGACCGCTTTTTATGTTAATATGGTGGCTGATGGCTCGCGTTCTATCTTACTGAGTTCGGGTTTGATCCTGGAAAATGATGCCAAAGCAGCACAGATCCCTGGGCAAGTGCAGGGAGCCGCATTGGTGGATGGTAGACAGAGCAATCAGATGCAGATCAAGTTTAAGCCGATCAAAGATGCTTTATTGTACGAGTACCAGGTGACGAGCGATTTAGATCAGTTTGACCAACCGGTATGGGGGGAAATTTTTCAGACGAGTACAAGCTATGCTAATATTTTCTCTCCGGTAAAACCAGGCTTTACCTATCACTTAAGGATACGTGCACGCAATCGAAGAGGTATCGGGGATTGGTGTGAGGCCGTTCGTCTAACAGCACGCTAAACTAATATGGGAAAGATGCTGGTCAAGCGCATTAGACAGGGGAACAATAGTACCCTGTCTAAAATCTATGTCGACGATGTGCTGTTGTGTTATGGTTTGGAGGATGCGGTAAGGGAGATGAAGATAAAAGGTGAAACGGCAATTCCTGCAGGTAGGTACCGATTAACTTTCAATACTTATGGGGCCATGAATGCACGGTATAAGCGTAAATTTCCGGAGATACATCAAGGTATGGTGGAGATCAAGGGAATCCCAAACTACAGCTATGTCTATATGCATATCGGAAACAATATCGGCGATACGGCAGGATGTCTGCTGGTGGGAGAAAGCTGGGAATTGATCGACGGTGATTATGAAATTAGGCGTTCCAAAAAGGCTTATCTGGCGCTTTATCAAAAGCTGATCCGCCTGATGGTCGAAGAACCGGTTTGGATAGAAGTCAGTGACGCAGTGACGAAGTGCTCAAGTAAAGGAGTGACGAAGTGCTCTCCTACTCAACTTATTAACCCTCTAACGATCTAACGATCTAACCTTCTAACCCTCTAACTTTTAAACAAAAATGAAAAAAATAATCAAAAAAATAAGTGGAGCTGTCCAAGTGATTTTGCTGGCTCCTGTCAAATTGCCGGGTAAATTGATGAACATCATCAAGTATATCGGTCTAGGGCTTGGCATTCTTGAATCGGTCATCGTCGACAAAGATGAACAGGAACAAAAGGGGGAGGTCCCTGACGATGGAACAAAGCCTGATAAATTGCTTTCCGATAGCGATGTGTTTGGATCTATTGCTACACGTGCTACCGGTGTGGAAAAAGTACCAGATCGAATCGTAAAATATGACCTGGAAACTGGAAAGGAGGTGCTGGATGAAGCTGAATGATATCAGGATCTCGACATTGGGAGGTACCATATGCTCGATATGGGCAAGTCTTTCTCTTTGCGATCTTTTTCAGACTGCACTACTCGCTGCGGTTGGGACAGTGGTGAGTTTTGTGACCAGTCGCTTATTGGGCAAGTGGACTAAGCGGGAATAGGAGGATACCGACCGTACTCAAGAGCCTGGTGTTGATCGTGAGCCGTTCGGAATTTGGAACGGCTCTTTTGTTTGAAGGCGATCGATAGTCGGTCATATATCTATACTTTGAAAAAAAATCCAAGATGGCATTGAGGTCAGTCATATATGACCACCGTCATCTGCTGGCACTCAAAAATGGGGTCATGCGGATGTGAGAATACAAGAAGTTAAAGCCGGTAGAGAGACAAATTAGGAATGGATCGGACGAACTGAATAAGATAATTGATTGTATCGGTCTATCACATCTGATCAATAATGTGTAATTTCAGTACATAGCGCCCGAAGGGATACTGCCGAAATTAAAATATATACTAACAAAAATAGGAAAAACTGTTTCTGGTCATGGAAACAAATCATAAAATTTTGGTATTATTCATTAATTTTTAGGATGCTTATTTTATATTATACCCATGGATTGTTTAATTAGCCCCATGATCATTTAATCTATCCGTTATTACATTTTTTGATAAAAGTCAAGAATTAGGATTTTACTGCCCACTATCTTTGATATAAATAAAATTGTAGAGTATGAAAACAGTATTAATTACCGGAGCAAATAAAGGTATTGGCTTCGAATCAGCACGTCAGTTGTTGCATAAAGGATTTCATGTATTTCTAGGCAGTCGTAATTTAAGTAACGGTTTGAAAGCCGTAGAAGATCTAAAATCAGCAGGACTCACCAATGTTGAAGCTATTCAAATTGATGTGACCAACGAGGAGTCGATCGATGCAGCCCGCATGGAAATCGGAAAAAAAGTTGGGACATTAGATGTCCTGATTAACAACGCAGGAATAAGCGGGATTGATTTTGACAGTGAAGGACATATGATTCCTCAAACTGCTGTTGATACCGAGATCGCAGTTTACCAAAAGGTTTATGACACTAATGTTTACGGCCCGGGAAGGGTTATCAAAGCCTTTATTGATCTATTAAAAAAATCGCCAGAACCGAGAATTGTAAACCTGAGCTCGAGTCAGGGCTCTCTGACCTTACACAGTGATCCAAGTTACCTTTATTATGATGTGAAAGGAGTGGTGTACCTCTCTTCAAAAGCTGCATTGAATATGTATACCGTTAACCTTGCTTATGAGCTCCGTGATACGAATTTCAAGGTTAATGCTGTTAGTCCTGGATTTACGGCGACTGATTTTACGGGTAAGAACGGTGGATCGGTTGAAGTGGCCGCAGGACGTATTATTAAATATGCGTTAATTGGGCAAGATGGTCCAACTGGAAAATTTTTCTGTGAAGAAACAAACCCGAAAGGAACAGGTGAAATTCCATGGTAAAAGTAAAAACGATGCTGAGATAAATGGTCAGCATCTTTTTTGTTTATAACAAACAATAGTTGAAATAGATGCAGTAGCGTGCTCAAAAGGTATATTTATGTTTGAAGATAAAAAAGGTTTAGTATTTATCGTGGATATCAGTGGATACTCGCAGTTCATCAGAGAAATAAGTCCAAATGTGGGCATTTTGGTTATTCGTCATTTACTGAAAGGAATAATCGACAGTAATTTTCTTTCCTTTAAAATATCAGAAATAGAAGGGGATGCTATTCTTTTTTATCATTTAGGTCTACCTCCTTCCGTAAAAGATATGTTAAAACAGTTCGATCACATGCGTACTTCTTTTAAAAAAATATGGAGTCGTTACTCTTTGAAATATCCCAACATGATAAACCTTGATCTGAAAGCGATCGTTCATTATGGTACATTAATAGAGTTCAAAATTAATCGCTTTTGTAAACTCTATGGTAATATCATGGTAGATGCACATCGGCTATTAAAGAATAGTGTTCCTTCTAATGCCTACCTGCTCTTAACCACCGATTATTTAGAGCAGATGGGCAATTATCCCTTAGATTACTATAGTGAATATGGCACATATCAATGTGATATCTATGATGTAGGATCGCTTTGCTATAGGTATTTTTCTTTTTATGATGCAGTATTAGAATAAGATGTGCTGTGCGCTACAGCAAATTTGTAACTACAGATAAGGTCTTTTCACTGTTCATGCAATTTTAACTTTGATATTAAGATTTTCCCAGAAAAGTACTGAAAAGAAGATCTAAATTTTCTTTTGAAATCTGACCTAAACTAATATGACCATCGATCGTAATCATCGGACTTAATGCACCTGGACATCAATACCAACATAATAATCAGATGAACATATTAAAACGGGGTGTTCATCCAACAACAGTTTATCTCTACGATAATCCAAACAATCATAGATCAAAATTATGGATAAGTTGATGCCATTAAATTAGTTACTTCTTGTCTTCATGGCGCCAATATTTTAAAACAGAAACAAGCAAGAAACTATTTGCAGATCGTTCTCACTAAATCCCATTGTCCATCTATTCTGTTCTTGTAAAGAAAAAGGACAAATAAATCTGTAATACTATCTATCATCGGGCGTATTAAATTCTCGATCTGAAATGAACCTTAAAAACAGAATCGGAATAAATTTTTTTTCGTTGAAACAGGTGCTTGATTACCGGGTCTAAAATAATGAATACTCTGCAATTTTCTTGATGATGAACAATCAATCCTTGTGACAGCAGTTCTGATGATCATTCTATGATATGAACTGGTTTTCCAAAACGGTGTTGGGTATGGCCCTGCCTACCTGAGTATGGATATATATGCTGCAGATGACTTATACCTTTTATAAGGCAAAATGAACTTCAGCTCGCTGTCTTTTGAATTTAGATAATCAAAGGCAACTTTTTTTTTCTATTCAATTTAATATTGATATTTTTGCGATTGAAAATGACTTTTTGTACTAAATAAGGAGGTCTAACCCGATTTAAAATCAACCTATGTGTACTCCCTAATCGTTCATTCAAGAAAAACTTTATATGCAAGATAACCAAGGACATTTGGATGAAGCATTGATCGATGACATCCGTAGCGGAAATCATAAGGCTTTTGAAACGTTATATCATCGCTATAAGATATTACTCGTGAGCCATGCTTACCAAAAATTAGGCAGTTATGACGGGGCAAAAGAGATCGTTCAAGACGTTTTTTCGCAGATATGGTTTAAGCACACCGAGTTGCCCTCAGTAAAAAATCTCTCCGCCTGGCTCTACGTATTGGTCCGAAATAAAGTCTTTAAACATATTGCACATCAGCATGTAGTGGATCGATATGCTGAATCTTTTCGTCATTTTACGGACAATGTCAGTCATTATACCGAGTATCAGATCCGGGAAAGGGAAATGCAACAGCTGATAGATGCAGAAATCGATAAATTGCCGCCCAAAATGAAGCACGTGTTATTGATGAGCCGTAGCCAGGGATTATCGCACAGAGAAATCGCGGAGCTGATGGGAATTTCTGAAAATACCGTTAAAAATCATATCAAAGCTGCATTAAAAATACTTCGCAAAAGACTGGGTATGGTACTTTTTGTAGTTTTATAAAAAAAATTAGAGTTCGACTAGCCCTTATAACTTCCTGAAAGGTCTTACATAAAATAAAGCGCATGAAAAACGCAGAAGACCTAAAAAAAATACTGTTAAAATATACCCTTGGCGATTGCTCTGAAGAGGAAGCAAGGCTGCTTGAGGCCTGGTATAGCCAGCTCGATATTTCAGGGCAAAGGCTGACCGATGCGCAATATGAGGAGCTGGGCAGATTACAACCTGTAATGGGGGCTCCAAAACCAATGCGTATGTATCGTTTCCGAATGGTCGCAGCAGCGATACTGTGTATCTGCTTATCGTTGCTGACTTGGCATCTGTACCAGCAAAACAAGGTTTTGGTACCGACCCAAACGACATTGATTCAGGTAGCACCCGGAAGCGATAAAGCAATTCTGAAGCTTTCAAATGGACAGGAATATATATTAAAGGAAGGTGATTCGCAGCACATCAAGATCAGTGAACAGGTAACACTTCACCAAGATGGCAAAGGAAATGCAAGCTATGAATTTAAGGAGACACCATCGTTAAACAAGCATATGCCCATTCTGAATACGCTCAGTACGCCTCGTGGGGGACAATTTAGGGTTACTCTACCAGATGGAACAAGAGTATGGATCAATGCGGCCTCCTCCATTCAATTTCCGGCAAGCTTTTCGAATAATGAACGTATGGTGGCTGTCACAGGTGAAGTATATTTTGAGGTGAACAAACGAGATATTCCTTTTAGAGTGCGTACCCAGAACCAGGAGATCGAAGTTTTAGGTACACATTTTAATGTATCGGCTTATCCGGAAAATGAGACCATAGCAACCACATTACTGGAAGGTGCTGTTAAAATCAATACGAAACATGGCGTATATCTGCTAAAACCAGGTCAACAATGTCTTGTATCTCCCGTTGGGACTAATATTCGAGTAGTTGATGTAGAAGTGGAAGCTGCTTGGAAGGATGGGGATTTTGTGTTTAATGCTGTACCTATAAAACAAATGATGGATGATATCGCACGCTGGTATAACATTGATATCGATTATGCAGCCTATACCGATCGCGGGGATACATTTACAGGCATCGTTTCTCGGAAGAAGAACCTATCGAGTATCTTGCAGCTCTTGGAAAAGACCAATTCCTTGAGATTTACTCTCAAAGGAAAAACATTATACCTAATCAATTAATAAATAAGATCATGATGATGAAAGAAACTGTACCCATATAGCACCGCCCACCCTTTAATAAAAAAGGGAGCCCATGGTGGGCTCCC
This sequence comes from Sphingobacterium sp. UBA6320, assembly GCF_002440335.1. Taxonomy (NCBI): domain Bacteria; kingdom Pseudomonadati; phylum Bacteroidota; class Sphingobacteriia; order Sphingobacteriales; family Sphingobacteriaceae; genus Sphingobacterium; species Sphingobacterium sp. UBA6320. The sequence goes on from NZ_DJTA01000021.1 coordinate 25,251, forward strand.
CTAAAACAACCAATTATTTTTCCAGGGCACACGACTGGCAGGAAGTGTGCCCATCATTAATTTGAATCAAATGTACAAATTTTCGACCTATAAAAAACGGCGGATCCGGCGAATTCTGCTCAAAATTTCATGTATTATGAAACTTATTATTACCCTGCTTACCTGTGGTATGGTACACGCCAGTGCGATGTCTTTTGGCCAGCAAGTCACCCTCAATGTCAAAAATGCGACCATGTCAGAGATCTTTAAAGAGATCCGAAAACAAACCGGCTATGACTTTGTATACAACGATGGTCATATAAACACCGTCAAAAGAAAAACGGTCCGAGTAAAAGATAAAAGCTTACAGGAACTTTTGTTCGAGTTGCTATCGACCGAAAATCTACGCTACAACATTACTGACAACAGTATTGTGGTGAGTAAGCGTGCTCATTCCACTTCCATTGCTCCCGATGCCACAGTTCAGGAGACCTATGTAAGCGGAACAGTAGTGGATGAACGTGGGGTCACCTTGGTGGGTGTCGTAGTTAGAGAACTTGACCCTGCTGGAAATGCAACTAAGACGGACCTGAAAGGGGGCTTTGTATTAAAGGTTAAAAATAAGCAAGCGATCGTACGCTTCTCTTATGTCGGGTATAAGGCAGTTGAAATGCAAGTATCGGCGATCAAGTACCCTTTTGAGCTTAAACTGATCCCCCAGCTCAATGATCTGGATGAAATCCAAGTGACAGCATATGGGAATACGACCAAGCGCTTTAATACGGGTAACATAACGACCATAACGGCTAAAGATATCGAGAAAAATCCCGTTAACAATGTTTTGGAAGCCTTACAGGGCAAAGTGCCCGGGCTTTTTATCCAACAAGCGACAGGGCAGCCCGGTGGTGCATTTTCTATGAGAATGAGGAGTGCCAGCAATTTTAATACGGGCTCTGCCGAGCCCCTGGTCATCGTGGATGGGGTGCGCTACCCGAGTGGTATCTTGCCCATGAACACCAACGCCCAGTATGATACAGGCAGCTTTTTACAGGGAGGGAGCGGATTGAATTATATCAATCCCAATGACATCGAGCGCATCGATGTGCTTAAAGATATCGATGCCACTGCAATTTATGGTTCTTCTGGTGCATATGGGGTCATCCTGATCACGACAAAGAAAGCCAAGACTGCCAGTACGCTAGTCAGTGCCAATGTCTACAGTGGTGTGTCGATAAAAGGGAAAATGGCGTCGATATTGAACACGGAGCAGTATCTGATGCTGCGTCGGGAGGCCTTTAAAAACGATGGACTTGAACCCGCTGCAACAGATTATGATGTCAACGGCACATGGCCCGAAGATCGTTACCATGATTGGCGAACTGCCTTCTTGGGCAAGGCCGCGGTAACCAGCAATGCCAATTTTAGCTATAGTGGGGGTAGCAATAATACCTCTTTTTTGATTAATGGGAGCCTGCGCAATACGGGAAATATTCAGATGCATAGGGGAGCAAATAAGGACGGTTCGGTACGCTTTAACCTCAATACAAAAAGCAATAACAATAAATTTGACCTTTCTGTTAGTGGATCGTATATGGGGTCCAAAAATGATATGGTGCCCTATGATTTTTCTTCTTTTGCTAATGTTGTTCCGCCCAATGCGCCATATCCACTTACGGACAAGGGTGCCGTGGACTGGAGTGAAGTAGGGGATTGGGCAAGAGGGATCGGTAATATCAACCGCACTTATCTGAATACAACCAATAACTTATTGTCGAATCTAACGTTAAACTATCGTCCAAATGAACATTTTGTCCTCAATACCATTATTGGATTTAATAATTTAAAAGGTAGGGAATTATCCACAGTGCCGTCAACAGTATTTAATCCCGCGTCAACTTCTATATATAATACTAATGTAGGGCTTTTAAATAATTTTGACACGCAATCGCTAACAGTAAGTCCATACGCCGAATACAAAAATGTGATCTGGAAAAAAGGGGAACTGAATATTAAGTTTGGTGGCGAAATCAATCAGAATACTAGACGATCTAATGCAATCACAGGAACAGGATTTTCAGCTGATGCTTTGTTGAGTAATCCTGCTTTGGGGGCTTCCAAAACATATACGATCACGGACAATCAATACCGATCTGTCGGCATGTACGGGATTGTCAAATTTATCTGGGATAAAAAATATATGCTTGATATGAATGGTCGCCGCGATGGTTCTATTAAATTTGGACCAAGTCGCAGGTTCGGTAATTTCGGTTCGGCTGCTGTGGGATGGATATTTTCTGAAGAAACCGGAATCAAAGAGCTGATGCCCTGGTTGAGTTTTGGTAAATTGAGAGCAAGTAGCGGAATCGTAGGAGGCGACAAGATCGGTGATTATCAATACTTGAGTAGCTACTCTGTGCTTAGCCAAACTTACGGTGGAGAAATTGGTTTTTACCCGACTTCGCTCGCTAATCCTTTACTGGAATGGGAGAAGAACTTCAATTCGGAGGCTGCAATTGAGCTGGGTTTCTTTAAAAACAGAATATCGATGGACGCCAGTTATTATCTCAACCGATCGAGCAATCAGTTGATCTCCCAGCCGCTTTCCATGGTAACTGGATTTGGCAAGTATACCCTCAATTCGGATGCTTTGCTGCGCAATACGGGTCTGGAGATAAGCTTGAGCAGTGTCAATATTGACCAAAAAGACTTTAAATGGAACACGCGCTTCAATATATCACTTCCAAAAAGTAAAATACTCAAGATGCCTTCACAAAGTAGCCTCTACTCAAATTATGTATTGGGCAAGTCGGTCAACGGTATCTTGACCTATAAATATGAAGGGGTGGATCCACAGACCGGGATGTATACCTTTAAGAATGCCAAAGGAGAGATTGGAGAATTTATTGGGGGACTGTCACAGTCTGATAAAACGGAGTTTGTCGACCTTGATCCGACCTATTATGGCGGTCTAACCAATACGTTTACGGTCAAAAATTTTACGCTAGACTTTAGTTTTAGCTTTACCAAACGTATAGGTAAGAGCCTGATGGGGCAGTCCGGGCTACCAATGGGCTATTATGGCACAAATGGATCCACGGTCTGGTTAGATCGTTGGCAACAGCCAGGCGACATCACGCATGTGCCTAAGGTAAGCACGTCGATTATAAATTACCTCGCTGTGCTCAATTTTAATGACAGTAATGGCGCTTATGAAGATGCTACTTATGCACGTCTGCAAAATGTAAGTCTACGCTATAGCGTACCGGCCGATTTACTTAAAAAGCTTAAATTAAAGCAACTTACGGCTTATGTGCAGGGACAGAACTTACTGACTATATCTAAATATGGCAGCATGGATCCTGAAAATTTAAACGCAAATGTATTGCCGCCAATGCGCGTATTTACTGCAGGTATTAACTTAACTCTTTAGTCCATCCCTATGAAAAAACGATATTATATAATTATGCTCACTTTCATGCTTGCTTTTAGTAGCTGTGAAAAATACCTAGACCAAAACCCACTGCCTTTGAGCGTCATCCCCTCTGAAAGTCTCTATCAATCCGATAAGCTGGTCGCTAGTGTAGTCAATGGGATCTTCGTGTCGACCACGATCTCGACCACTTTTATCGGTCCTTCTTTTTCAGATATGGTCATGGTGAGTGGCATGTATACCGATGAGATCCGAAATTTGATTCCTGGAAATAATTTTGATGTCTTTTATAAAAATAGTATTCGAGCCGATAATAGTCCATTTTGGAATGATTTCTATGGGAAAATATACATGGTCAACGCTGCTTTGGAGGGGGTACAATCAAATGCCGAAAAGCTTCAGTTCAAAGAACAATGGCTTGGCGAATGTTATTTTTTGAGAGCCTTTTTCTATTACCATTTGGTCAACTTTTATGGTGCCATCCCTCTTGCGCTTACAAGCGATTATACCGTGAATAATCGTCTTTCACGATCTTCTGAAGAACAGGTCTTTAAGCAGATTATTACGGATTTGAAGTTAGCAAAAGAGCTCCTAGGCGAGGAATATAAAGATGGTTCAGGCAATTCGAGTACCCTACGTGTGCGTCCGAATAAGGCTGCAGCGGCAGCACTTTTGGCACGCACATACCTCTACGCAGGACAGTGGGAAAACGCTGAAAACGAAGCTACGGCAGTGATTCAGAACGCCAATTATGCTTTGGAATCACTCAATAAGGTATTTTTGACGGGAAGCAAAGAGACTTTATGGTCACTGGCAAATGGTGAATCTAAAACTAACGCCTATTTTAAGGCTTTTAACAATGGTATGCCCGTAGTGCTAGCGCGCAATCAGACTCCAGGTACATTTACCATTTTTGGGGTGATGACCGAATCACTCTATCAAGCTTTTGAGTCTGCTGATGAGCGTAAAAACAGCTGGATCCGTACCGTTAAGGCGGAAGCTTCAACAACGCGGCCAGAGACTATTTACCACCTGCCCAATAAATACAGCTCGCCCGTTAATGATGCTGAACTGACCGTGCCCCTACGCTTGGCGGAACAGTACCTGATCCGAGCGGAAGCGCGCGCACGTAGCAATAAGAATACCTCGTGGGACGACCTGAATGTGGTACGCCAAAGAGCGGGTCTGGGGGCGCTCCAAAATGGAGACATCATGGCCGCTATCGCACAGGAACGACGTGTTGAATTATTTACGGAAAGTGGACATCGCTTTTTTGATCTCAAACGCACCAAACAGATTGATACTGTCATGCAACGTGTCGCTGCGGAGAAACAAAGCAAGTGGGAATCTTACATGGCATTATGGCCTATTCCAAACGTAGATCTCTTTCAAAATCCTAATCTGTCGCCTAATCCAGGTTATGGTCAATAAATCATTAAATTTAAACATAATCGCATTATGAAAATTATTAAAATCATGCTATTGCTTGTGCTTCCTGTGATCACTTTGGGACAGGAGTTTAAGTTCAAGGCTGAGATCAGGTTAAAAAATGTCAATCCGACAGCAGTGGCTTATCTGGTCCAAAATTACAGGTGGACAAACGCTAAAATAGTGGACAGTGCAGTTGCGGTCAATGGTCGTTTTACTTTTGCAGGTGTACGGGACGAACCGGAGCGCTTGGCGATTGTACTGGATCACCAAGGCAGCCATAAGTTGCCCGTCCATCAAGAAGCTGATGTCCGAGAACTATTCTTGGAGAAAGGAACGATCAGATTGGTCGGAACAGACAGTTTGAAAACCGCACGTATAAAGGGCGGATCAGTGAATAGGGACTTTCAGCGATACCATCTAACGGTGGGAAAACAGGTAGAAGCATTTCAAGAGCCCATGCGTAAGATGTTTGAGAAAGCAGATCATGACGAACGTTCGAGTACTGAGTTTCAACATAAACTGATCACTTGGTTTGATAAAACCAATGCCTATAATGATTCGTTAACTCGACTATTTATTGCTGCAAATCCAGCGTCTTATGTAAGCTGGTCGCTCCTGCAGCAGGTGGCCCATAATGATTTCGACGCTTCGCACAACGTGGATAGCTTTAAAAAGTTAAGTGGCGAAGTAAGAGCTTATCCCTCAGCTGTGCAACTTGCAGCTTATATCCAAGATCAAAGTGCGATATCTGTCGGAAATCTAGCGCCAGACTTTACCCAACCGGACACACTCGGTAAACTGGTTAGTCTCGCTGACTTCCGGGGAAAATATGTATTATTGGACTTTTGGGCTTCGTGGTGCGGTCCCTGCCGCCATGAGAACCCAAACTTGGTACAAGCGTTTCACAAATATAAGAATCGCAATTTTACGATCTTGGCAGTATCACTTGATGGTGCCAGTCAGCGGGAGGCTTGGATGAATGCGATTCATACCGATGGCCTGCCTTGGACGCAAGTCGCAGACCTGAAAGGCTGGAAAAATGAAGCGGCTGAACAATACAAAATCAAATCTATACCGAGCAATTTCTTGATCGATCCGCAGGGCAAAATTGTCGCACGGAATCTGAGAGGTCCTGCTCTGGAACAGTATTTAGCCAAGTTTCTTGATTAATGGGTGACAAATAAGAAGCTTTAGAGATAACGCTTTGCCCATTCGCAGATGGCAGTGGTCTTATCGAGCAAGTTGTTATACATAGTCCAGATGCGGTATTTATTTACTTCAATGAAAGAAATATGTCGGTTGGATAATCAATAAAATAAATAAGGGTGTGACCTTTTCAGATTACACCCTTATAGTAGAAGATTAAATTTAAATTAGTTTGCAGTCAAGGCTACCGCATTTAATGGTCTGGATGTACCATCGGGACCTACAGCGACGATATTATCAAAGATAACACGTGTGCCCGGTGTGATACCGTTTAAGGCAGATGCCATGCTGGGGCTTAATTGATTGCCAGATGTAGATAATACAATCGCATCAGCACGAGGTTTTGCGATAATCATCGTAAATTTGGTAACCTTAAAAGTTGCGTCAAAATCAAAATTATCCAATTTAGCAAAGATGGCATTCTGTGCTTTTAGTGCCACGGTGGCCATAGAACCACCTGTCTTGCCTGCAAATTTTGCAATAGGATCGGGGATGCGTTTGACACGGAATTCTGTTGTACTCAAGGTTTGCATTTTACCTGGTGCTACTTCCGCGGCGATCGAGATCCGTGCGGTACCGGGCGATGATACACGTGCATTATATTTACCGCCCGAGCCAGATAGGCTACCACCTGTCATGCTCACTTTTACTTTATCTGTTGGAGTACCTGCTGCTGAAACCGATAATGGATTATCAACACCGATATACAAGACATTCATCTTGTCGGGAGATACCACTGCGGATGGACGTGCGACTTGATAGGTTTGTGTCGCCGTGCGGTATTCTTTCATCGAACCATCCGTCTGCTTCACTTGTATCACACCTGTCCAAGAGAAAATCCCTTCTTTGCTCGTTGATACATGGTAAACTCCCTTTCCATCAACAATCTGTAATGGAGATCCGTTGACACTGATGGCCGGTTGGGATTTGGAATCCGAAGCGGTCAGAAATACTTCAGCTTGGTAAGGTTGTCCTTGTACTAAATAGGAGGTAGGTGCTACTGCAACAGCCGCAAATTTGTCTAAGTTAACGACCGCCTGATCCATTTTTCCCAAGATTAATTTCACCACGTCCGATTCGGCATTTTGGGCATCCGTTTGAATTTTGGTTAAGATCGTCATGGCTGCGGTCAGGGGTGTGCCGCTTCCGAAATTAATCTCTTCCCAAGTGCGCTTGCCATTGACAGATTTTTCTGGGTCTTTTGCCTCTAATGAAAAAGAAACACTTTTTTGTTCTTCAGGACTTAATAAGGCCAAGAGTTTTGCCCGGGTCTCATTAATTTTATCCTTAAGCACGGTTCCCTTTTTCTCATTGATCATGAGATTGGGCGATATATCTTCGTTTTCTCTTTTGACAAGATCTCCTTTTTCTGGATCAATGCCGCCACCTTGTTTGGTGAAGTCTTCTTTTAATGCATTGATATAAGTATTCAGCTCACCGATGATGGATTGTGCTTTTTTAGCTTTATCATAGATGGGTTTTGCACGAGCAGGCTCCTCTTTCAATTTGGTGCTTTCAAATGCCGAAAACAATTGCTGTACAGCCGTGTTGACATTTGAGCGTGATGTTTCGAGACTATTATTGATATTTTTAAATGCATCCAAGATGGTATCGGGCACATTCAATGCAAGTAATGCAAGTAATACCAGATAAAGAATGCTGATCATTCTCTGTCTTGGAGTTTCTCTTCCTAATGCCATTTTTAGTGATTTAGATTATACATGGATGATTAAACACGCGGCTGGTTCATAGCACTTAACATATTGCCATAGATAGCATTTAAAGCGTTTAGGTTTTTTGCCAACTTGCCCACTTCTTCTTTGAATGCCTTAGAATCATCTAACGATTCATTGAAGTTTTGCATCGTATAATTTAAATTCTCGTAAAATTGGTTCATCGATTTTAAGTGCGAAGCAGAATCTTGAAGTTCGCGCTCGTACATGCCGTTTAACTGCTGCAAATTGGTGGTCAATTTACTCACTTGTTCGTGGTAACTGGTCGTATCTGCAGAAGAATTGGACATCTGTACCAAATTGGCCGATGCTTGCTCAAAAGCAACGCTCATGCTATCGAACTTGGATGTTGCCAATTTGAGCTTTTGTGTAAAATCTTCCGTTGCCAGGGAAACATCAGAAATTTTATTGATCGCCGACATCTTCTCACTGAAATCACGTAATCCTCTTCCTAAGTTGCCGATACTGGTCTCGTCAATATTTGCATCTGCAAACATTTTATCCAAGGCTACAGTTGCTGATGGACCGGAAGGGCTATGGACAACTGGGGCACCACGTACCGGAAGTTCGCCTGTATAATTTTCATCCAATTCGGGATAGACACGGCTCCAATCTGGTTCTGGTGCTGGAGGATTAAGACCCATTAGAAAAAATAAGAATGCTTCAACCCCCAATCCAATTCCGATCATATAGTTGGCATAGGATCCTCCAATATGCAGGATTTTAAAAAGTACGCCTATAATCACGATACTTGCTCCCCAAGAAATAGCGACGTTCAACCATTTCGAATTGTCTTTTTTCTTACTCATAGTTTTTAATTTTTAAGCTGATTATGCGAAATTGATATTATAATAGTAGCAATTGTTGATGTCATTTGTTAGGGCAATTTTCAAGCCTAAAGTTGTATAATTGTAAAAAATATACTATTTTTTTATTGGTTAATCTTCATCGATCCCGAGCATTTTGGAATAAAGCTGTACAAATGGATAAAAAAATACTTCTTGTGGGGCGTATTTAAAATAACGCTTCATGTTGGACCAAATCCGATGTGCACCTGCTGGTCGAGCCGACAATGGTGAAAATGAGCCATCTTTATAGCGATCATCATGATATCCGAAATTACCAGAATAAAAAATTTCATCCATCATCCAGTCCGCCTGCCAGTGATCAGGATAGGGAAAGGGAAGGGATTGTGAGGACAAACCTAGATATTTGACCAAAATAATATGTAGTAAATGTGTCCAACCTAAAATACCGGTATGCCTATAAATCTCTTTCAACGCTGTAGGATCAATTTGTGAAGAGACCGTGTAATAAAGACGAGCAGAATCACAGAGTTGTCGTAATCCTATTCCGAAGGAAAGTAAATGTTTAAAGATGTGCACATTAACTTGTAGCAATTGTAATTCTGGAGCTAGCGTTTTAATGGTCGTGCTATTTATTAAAAGATCTTGTTGCTGTTTGTGATATGTTTTCTCGAGCTTGCTGAGATAACGGTATTGAAAGGGATTACGAATGTGAAAGAGGCGTTTATGGTGCTCAATCGTAATGCTCTTCCAATCATAAAATAGACTGAATCCAGCAGTATCCTGAAATGGTATTTTTTTTTCTTTTAATAATTCCCGCGCTTCTGCATAACCTTTGTTTTCAAAATACCAATCGATATCACCCGACATACGATGCATAGGAATGTCATAGCAGGCAGCAATTCCCTGTCCTTTTTGTAAAATTGGTTGAAGGCCCACTTTCTTGAATCCCTCATATTGTGCCGCAAGGACTTCGTTCATTTTGAAGTTATGACGTTCGATTTGATCGACACGAACGGTCCATTTTATTCTTAACGATTGCGGAGGAAGTTGATCTTCTTTTAGATGAGTAAAACTATCATATATAAGCCCTTCTACGGTATGACTAATAGACCAAGAATGAAGTTTTGACCAATCTTCAGCAGATAATGTATCTGCAAGTATAAGTGATCCTTTTCCCCAAAGTCCGATACGCAATAATTGAAAAAAAATATCTTTAAGTCTATTGTCCATAAATGTGAGCACAGGTTTGATCAAAAATAGTTATTTTTTTACTGAAATTTACTAAGAGGTTAGATTGTCACGATGTCACTTGTTGAAAGTTTATAAAGTGAAGTTAAAAGTGGTGGAAAAAATCAGTAAAGGTCAGGAAACAACTTTCTGACCTTTATCGCAATATCATCATAAGAGATTAGATGAAAAATCCAATGAATTATTGATCATTCAATTTTAATGATTCTAAAATTTTGTGCCCTGAATAGGTGGAAAACCTTTCTGCTCCAAATTCATTTAAATGGGAGCCATCGTAATACATAAGCGTATCGTTGTGGAAAGGTATATCTTTAAAAAAATCAATATAAGCTGACAAATCAACATAGCTTGAATTCGGATGACCATTTATAATCGTCAAAATATCGGGATCTATTTTCGTAAGTGTTAATTTGTAGCTTATATTGCGAGATGGATCTTTGATAAAATGTTTATTGCTTCTCACTGGATTTCGATCCAGACTAGGGTAATCTGAAATAAAAATTATTCTTTGTTGCGCTGTTGATTTGTCCAGCATTTTCTGAATCGAATTTTTCCATCTTTTACCTTCGCCAGCAAATAATATGAGAATGATATCCGCAGATTTAACTTCTGTATGGATATAAGGCTCTAAATGCAGATATACATCGAGGTTCTTTTTTTCAACTATTTGGCGATGCTCTATAAAGGGTAGTGCTGGATATTCATCATTTGTGACTGTCCTAAACGAAAATCCATGTTCCTTTCCTAATTGATTTAAATAGGGCTTGAAGGTTAATGCATGACTGTCTCCTAGGAGCAGTATACGTTTATTTGCATAGGTCGTATCTCCAAAAACTTCTACATGTTCAAAAAATCTACCGTGGGATTGAAGGCCAAAGCTTGGTATGATATATCGTTCAGGAATATCTGTTATTCTACGCTTTGCGTGCAACGTAAAATAAATCATGAAGATATTGAGTATCGCTAATACTGCCATAAGAGCATAAAATTTAAATCCTTCTTTTCTTCTAAAAGGTTTTTCTATGAGATAATAGGAGATCAGTGATGCGGTTATAGTCAGGGCAACAACCAGTAAGGTCTCTGCTAATGTAAATTCATATCGTTCATTATAGTACCTGTAAAACGCCATGATAGGCCAGTGCCATAAATATATAGAATAGGAGATCTCACCGATATAGGCAATCTTTTTATTGGCTATGATTTGGTTTAGTTTTGCAGCAGGCGATATTAAGATTAAACCAATTGCTAGACAAGGGATCAGAGCAAGTAGGCCTGGAAATAAAGAACTTTCAGTAAGTAATAGAGCAGAAGCTAGTAATATAATAATTCCTACAAAACTTAAAATCGGCGCATTTTTTTTAATTATAGTGAGTTCCTCTACTCTGGATAGGGCTAAAATTACACCGATAAAAAATTCGGGAGATCGGGCTAATCTTATTTTAACAATTGCCTATACAGAGATCCATAGAAAAGGCCTGATCA
>NZ_DJTA01000021.1:36759-122598 GCF_002440335.1 Sphingobacterium sp. UBA6320
TGATCAGGCCTTTTCTATGGATAAGGAGATTATTGTACATCCCAGAATATTCTTCCTTCTGTCTTATTCTGTTCGAGATATAATGGATTAGCAATCAATTTATTTAATGCATCATTATAATTGTTATTATTTGCCGCGTTTGGTACCGGTAGGGTAGATCTTCGAGGTATTAAAAATGTAGTGCCTCCAGATTTTATCTCATCTAAGAAAGCAGTACCATCTGCAGGATTAGCTTGTGTAAAAGTCTTAAATTTAGGAAGGCCTGTCCGTTTCCAAGTAGCCCACGCTTCTTCGGGTCTCATAAAGAAATTGACCCAAGCTTGTGAAATGATTAATTCCAATTTATGCTGCTGGCTTCCGGTGTACTGTACTTGTGGCTGTGCCAGGTACTGATCGATCTTTGTATTGTCTATCGGATTGTAATCGGAAGCTGTATTATTTGCGGCGGCAAGAACCTTCATTCTCACTCCCCATTCTTGATACTGCTCCATAGATGCTCTTATTCCAGATTCATACCATGTTTTTGCATCTTTTCCACCTTTTGAAGCACCTGCTTTCTCTGAAATTTCGGCCATCATAAAGCATACTTCCGCATAGGTGATCTGCGGAGAAAATAATTTCATCTCATCATTATTGTCATATCTCGGGTAGTCGATATTTCTTGCCCCACCAGCGGTTTCTGCATTTCCTCCATTTTTGACAAAATAACGGCTTTGGATCTGAGAAATAGCACGAACGGTATAACTTACAGGTCCTGTGCTGGTCGTTTCGTTAAAACTCACATATTCGTTATATTTTTCATCGGTAGACAAGTCGGGTGAGGCTGGCCTGCCAATATAGCGGTCTGTATATAATTTGTAGGCAGCATCAGTACTGTAGTTCGGATGATATTGCTTTAATCTAGCTTCAACGGCGTCATTGTCTGGATTATTATTTCCTGTACCAAATCCGTTTCTTCTCACAAGAAGCGGAAGTCGTGGATCACTATTCGATTCCAGAAAGGTGACAAACGCATTACTTGCTAAATATTGGTATGTCAATACAGCTGTATCCCAAGTATCGTTATTGTGTTCGATATTGTGGTAATAGATACAGGATTCAGCATTTGATGCTATCAATCCTCCTGGATTTGCCAGTACATCGGTAAGTACAGATTGAAAATGAGCATTGTCTACTTTTTCAAATCGTTGTGCCATTTTTATACGAAGGGTATTTCCAAATTTAATCCATTTATTCACATCTCCTCTGTAAAAAAAATCATTATTACCTAGCGCGATCTGATCTGTAGGTTTAGAATTCAGTAACGCAACGGATTCTTTAACCAAATTATCAAATAACTTGTAATTTTCCTCGTACATATCATATTTAGGCGTGCTATTTCCTAATAATCCCTGCAATGCGTCGGCGTATGGAGCAGCACCATGAGTGTCGAAGACCAGAAAAGCTTGATAGGTCTGCAGTATTTTGGCAATTGCCGCAATATTTTTAAAACGGTCTTTATCAATTCTATTTTCAATGACTGTACTGATCAGATAATTGAGTTTATTTCCATAATTATTATAATAATAATTATAATACGGTAGATATGGTGTAGGGTTTTTGCTTGCCGTTGGGTTTGCATAAATGGCGTCAGACCCACCATTGTTGCCGACAATATATTGCATCAGCTGCATGACACCACTGTATTTACCCGCTAAATCTCCGCGGGATGCATTATTCCAGTTTAAGGTCGCATTGGTGAATATAAATTTTGGATCGGTCGACACTAACAGTTCTTCGTTTGTATTCATCTCAACCATATCTTTTTTACAGCTTGCTAAAGTCAACGAGAAAAGACTAAAGAGCATTATTCTATTTATTTTTTTCATGATTTAATTCTTTTAAAATTTAACATTTAAGGAAACCGAGAAACTTCTGGAGTAAGGTACACCGCCATATTCATATGGAGTCAATGGGTTATTGGATTGTATGGATTCAGGATTCAAGCCCGCCTTTAATCCATTATAAATGTAAAATAGATTTCTTCCCGTGATCCCCAAACGGGCATATTCTAATTTGAATTTCTTCGTTAGTGATGCGGGCAGTTTATATCCAATCGTTATTTCACGCATCATGATCCATGAATTATCCATAATCGGGTCCTCCACATTGGCTCCCCACCCATAATTATAAGCATAGAAACTAGAAGCCATCATCGGATTTATTAACCCTGATTCTACCGCTTCCTTATAAGTCATTCCACCGACTGCTACCGTTTTGCTCGGATCCAATTTGGAGGGTGCTTGTGTTCCTTCTTTAAATACGCCATCTAGCATAATACCGTCATAAACAGTATTCCCTTTATAATCTGTTCGCGCAATGCCACCATGCGCTTGATCTCGGCCATAAAGTGATTCTTCAAGTGCTCCTCGTCCCATCGCATACTTATAGGTGTGGGAGTAAAACTGTCCACCTATACGTCCATCTGCCTGAGCATAGAAGTCGAAGTTTTTATAGTATAAACTGGTGTTAAGACCTCCAATGAAATCGGGTTCAATTTTTCCCAGAACTTTTCGTTCAGGCTTGCCCATATCTGCTTCGGTGCTCCAATAATAGACATAGGCAGGATTAGGACTGCCCGTTTTACCTCCGTATTCCAGTATTCTTTTTCCATTGTTTGGATCATTGGGATTACTTTCATTGTTGTATAGGGCTGGTGCAGATGCATAAGTATTATTATATCCAGAAGTAATGACTCCAAAATCGCCACCTTCGTAAGCCCATATCTCTGGTCCCGCATCAACTGAACTCATTAATTGCCATTCTTTGATGTCGGGATGCAATTTTTTGATCTTACCTCTATTGACCGTGTAGTTGAATTGAACATTCCAGCGTAAGTTTTCATTTTTTATCGCATCTACGTCCAACATCAGCTCAATACCTTGATTTTGAATATTTCCGGCATTTATTCTTCGTGTTGAGGATCCTGATTCAATCACATTTCCTAGCGTTAATATTTGATTGAAAGTATTAGTCTTATAGTAGGTGAAATCAATGCCAAATCGATCCTTTAAGAAACGGATATCGGTTCCGAGTTCTATGGATTGCTGAATTTCAGGTTTCAAATCTGTATTGGGTATACTGGATATATTAGGATTGGCTGAGATGATGCTGTTTTTATCCTGATCATATATCGTAGACTGGTTAAATCCTCCTGCACCCACACTTGTGGCATAGGCGGCAGACCCCATTCCTACTCTTGACCAAGACGCTCTTAATTTTCCAAATGAGAATGCTTCAGGAAGTTTGTCCCGAAAGGTATCTGTAAATACCCAAGAGGCATTGGCAGATGGATAGAAAACAGAGTAGTTATTTGTTCCTGCTGTGATCCATGTTGGATAGAGTAAGGACGAGTTCCAGTCATTTCTAGCAGACATTTCTAAGAATAATTGATTTTTATAAGCTAAGTTCAGCACTGCAAATACCCCAAGTACTTTATAATTCCCTTTTGTATAATTGTAAGTTGGATAAATGGTATTGACAGAATTGGAGAAAGCAAATAAGCCAGGAACCACCAACCCGCCATTTGTATTTTTACCCCAATTTTCATTAGCACCGTTCCCGTACATTTCTGACGCTACCTTTAAGTTGGTCGTTAAATCGCCATTTAAAAAATCCTTACTGCCATCGAGCATAAATAGGAAGTTATAATTATTACGTCTGGTACCATTAACCGCGTAATATCCGCCATTGCCTAAATATGGACCTGCACCATACTGTTTATTTGTGGTCAAGGTGTTGTATGTGGTGTAATTGGCTTGAGCTGAAGCTCGGATGTTTTCTGTTATTTGCGCGCGCAATGCCACATTCCCAATGATGCTTTCTTCATCCCTTACCTCATTATAATAATCGAGTCGGTGTAAGAAGTTGGCGAGTGTTCCATAGACTGATTGCGATTTTACAGCGTTTGTGACTGGATCGCGGTATTGTTTATAAAAGCTTGCCAAATCTAAGCTTCTAGGCATATAATAGGTGGTTAACAAGCCTAAATTTTGTCCTTCGCGATAAAAACCTTGATCATAGGCATTCTCGGCAGCTGATTTTGCATAGTTAATACCAAAATCAACCGAAAATATATCGTTGATCTTTCCACTAGACTTTAAACTCAGGGCATCTCTTTTAAATGAATTATTCTTTAAAACGCCTTTGTTGTCTGTGTGCGAATACGAGATTCTGAAAACAGCTCTTTCGTTACCGCCATTGATCGCAAAGTTGGTATTGGAATAATGGCCGTCTTGATAGAGTGCTTTCCAATTATCTTTCTGTGGAGAAAACGGTACTTTTTCTCCATCTGTATAATACTGGTCGACGAGCTGTCCTTCCATAGCTGGACCAAAATTTGAAGTCGAGGTATTGGGATTGCCCGAAGGTAGAAAGTTTCCCTCATAACCATTGCCGACGCTACCTGCTCCAAATATGTTTTGTAGCTTGACATGTGGTGCATAAATTTTTTGGATTTGATAGTTTTGAGAAAAATCTATTCCCAATCCTTTGCGTGCCATTCCCCCTTTGGAAGTAATAACAACTGCTCCGTTTGCACCTCGAGATCCATATAATGCGGTAGCGGCGGCACCCTTCAAGATATCAATGCTCTCATAGTCATCTGGATTTAAGTTTTTTAACTGCGACCCCCAGTCTTTCCCACCATAGGTGTCTGTAATGTTGTTTTCCATAACAATACCATCGACAACAAAAATCGGAGAGTTGTTTTTGTCGAGAGATTTTGCTCCACGTATGGTGATGCTTGACGATGACGTAACTCCTGATGTACCGACAGCATTGATGTTCACTCCTGCTACTTTACCTTGTAGAGCATTGACAACATTCACCGCATTGGCCCGCTGAATTTCTTCTGGTTTCACACTGCTCGCCGCATATCCCAATGCGCGCTGTTTTTTGGTAATACCCATCGCGGTCACGATCACTTCATCTAAAGCGCCAGCATCTTCTTCTAGCGTCATGTTAATCGTTTTAGTTGATCCGACAATAAGTTCGGATATTTTAAAACCGACGTTGGAAAAACGCAGCGTTTCACCCTGCGCTGCCTGAATCGTAAACTGACCATTTGCGTCTGTCTGTGTGACGCGGGTTGTACCTTTTACCGCTACCGTTACCCCCGAAATAGGTCCTTTTGCGTCTGTTACTTTTCCGGTAATAGACTGCTGTGCAAATAGGGAAGAGGCACTAAATAGGGTACATAAGGCCAAACCCGCACTTTTTTTGTAAAAATAACTCATAATAATTGGTTGATTGTTGTGGTTAGTTTTTGTGAAATAGTGTTTGTAAAAAGTTGTCTATAATAAAGGCTGAAGTACCTAGACTCTGAGCCTGTTTGTTGAAATCAGAAATTTTGAGCTGCGTTGCCTGTGCTAACCTGGGGATACAGAATTCGTTGATTGCAGTCTGTATCTGCGGAAGCAGTATGGTCCCTGCACGAGCGCCTCTTCCACTAATAATAATAGCTTCCGGATTGAGGATATGGATAAGTGTCGCAATGCCCTTTCCTAACATATAACCTATTTTGCCGAGGTGGGCAACGGCCAGCTGATCCCCGTTTAATGCACTTTCTAGCAGAGCGTCGCCTTGAACCAATAGGTTATTATAGTGCTCGCTTTCTAAACTTGATTTTTCTCCAGAATGGATGGCGGCCTGAACATTCTTTATTGCTGCAGTCAAGGAGGCCTCAACTTCTAGGCAACCCTTTTTTCCGCAGGAACATAATTCATTGCTGTTACTCAGTGGGATATGGCTAAATTCTCCGGCATATCCACTTGATCCTTTAAATATGTGATCATTGACGATCATACCTAGCCCCACTCCCCAATTGAGATTGATCACTAAAGAACTTTTAATATTTTGAGCTGCTCCAAATTTTTGTTCGGCGAAGGCAATACAGGTAGAGTCATTCTCAATAATAGTAGGTACCTGAAAATGATCGGATATTGTCTTCTTGATATGGTATAGTACAGACTGCTTGTCAAAGGAATCATTGATACCCTTGTCGGTATCCACAAAGCCTGGCATACTGATCCCTATACCCAGGAAATTAGTCAATGGAATCTTTGATTCGCTTATTATTTCCTCTGTCAATGCAATGATGAGTGATAGAGCGCTATCGTTGTCTGATAAAGGATTATAAAAATCAACTTTTTCGACGATGATACTGTTTCCTAAATCAAAAATATAAACGGATGTATAAAATTGATCGAGCGAAATCACAAGTGTATAAGTGTCTAAATTGGTGTTTATTTTAAATTGAACAGCTCTTCTGCCCCCTGTAGAGGTTGCAAATTCATTACCTTCTATGAGCTCCATCTGTAACAAAGACTGGATAGACTTTGTAATAAGTGGTACACTTTTATTAAATGTTTTACTCAATTGTGCAATGGACTGTAACTTTTGAAAGTACAGCGCCTTAATAATTTGGTTATTCATAATTGGATTGGTTTTCCGTTGAGATGAAATTACAATAAATATTATGAATGACATAACACTTTTAGGTTTTTTTTAAAAAGTTTTTTTTCTTCGTACCAGAATTTCAGAAAAAAGGGCTCTTTTATCTATTTAAAACTAATTTGCATACGTTTAATAATTTTTTTTTTTGAAATGATCTTTTGCAATAACTATTGTTATGTCTTATATAATTAGATGTTGATCAGGTAAATTGATCCCATTAAAATGATTGTGCGTGCTGCTAATGCCTGGGGTGCAATCCATTCAAAACAACCTATCCACTATTATGAAGAAGTAGTTCTATTTGGTGAAACAGCTTTATATAAGGATGTTGTATATTTCTTTGAGATGGGAGAACTGGCAAAATTAATGTCTAAGTAGCAGATATCATATATATCCAGCGTAGATAGTACACGTGCTTATTGCCGTTACCGTGGTATAAGAAAAAAAGAAGGTAAGTTATCAACGCAGGTAAAGACTTTTGCTGAGAAGATCACTTCTGCAATATAAACCCCTGCTAGAGCTATCATAAAAGAAGTGATTAGTGATATTGAGGTACTTTCACCGACACTTTTTTCATCGGCAATATGCAGGAGTGAACCAAGCACACCGATGGCAATATGAACATTTTTAAAGGCTTCTTTTATGGAGAGTTTAGGAATGGTAACATAGGTTAAATTCAAGTATTATTATTCGATTGGTCCACTGCAAGAATGGCTGTTGACAGTCCGAGGATCAAAGATGACACAGTGCTCAAAGTGAGCTCCGTGTCTGGTCAACATGTGTCTATTCAGTCGCTCCTGAAACACGTCTCAGACGTGTAGATCAGGTGGATGGACCTCATTAATAATAGTTACAGATGCTTTTTGATGTGTGCAATCGCTTCGCGGACATTGCCGTATTGGTTGATATATAAAGTAGCTTCGGCTTCAGTAGCTCCGGTTTCCTCCATCACAATACGAACGCCACGACCTACAAGTTTATGATTGGAGAGCTGCATATCGACCATTTTATTGCCTTTAATTCTTCCAAGTCGAATCATAACCCCGGTACTGATCATATTCAAGACGAGTTTTTGAGCTGTCCCTGCTTTCATCCTTGTTGAACCCGTAATAAATTCTGGACCTACAACAACTTCTATCGGGTATTGCGCTACTGTAGCAATTGGCGAATGGGTATTGCAAACAATACATCCAGTTGTACATCCATGCACATTTGCTGCTTTCAGTCCTCCGATCACATAAGGTGTGGAACCAGAAGCTGCAATGCCAATAACCGTATCATGCGGTCCGATCTCGTATTCCTGCAGATCCTTCCAGGCCTGCTCCACATCATCCTCTGCAAATTCAACAGCTTTTCGAATGGCACCATCACCCCCGGCAATAAGACCGATAATCCAATCATGAGGTACGCCAAAAGTCGGTGGGCACTCCGAAGCATCCAAGATCCCTAAGCGACCGCTCGTGCCTGCACCGATATAAAAAATTCTTCCTCCTTTCTTCATGGAAGCCACAGCGACAGTGACTAGTTTTTCAATCGCAGGGATAACCAATTCAACCGCGTCGGCAACTCTTCTATCTTCATGATTGATATAGGACAAAATTTCTCTGGTTGACATGTTATCTATTCCCTGATAATTGGACTCACTTTCTGTTACTACGACCGTATGCTTAAAATTCATATCAAATTATTCTTTTGCTTGCGTTTAAAATTTGCTTGTCAGCACTGAAAAATGTCCTCCATATCCAGTATGTAGATATGGAGGACTTTGTATTTAATGGAGATGATTTACCATCCCGGGTTTTGAGCCAGTTCGACTCCCTTACTCTTATAAAGTGAAATCTGATCGATCGGGATCGGATCTAGATAATACTTATCGACCACCAGCCTTTTATTGACGCTGGATGGAATGATATAGCCTTCTTGACTACCGTCAATGGCAATTCCGTTTAATAGTGCAGGTGAATAGTTGGCTTTGACAATATAAGCACCTCTATTGATCGTCGGATTTTTATCGGTATCGGCATATTCTAATTTCTTCCATCGACGGAGGTCATTCAGTCTCAAGCCCTCGAAGATGAGTTCAGAACGGCGTTCCCTCCGAACTTCCCACAGCAGGCTGGAAACCGTAGCATCGCGTGCGGGATCTTCATAGACAACGCCATTAACTGCAGGCTGCAAACCCATAACCTGCAATTTAGGAAGACCGACTCCATTTCTGCTGCGCAGCATATTGATCGATTTGTCTAAAGCGGCTTGATCAAGAACACCCAGCTCTGCGGCTGCCTCCGCATAGTTCATCAATACTTCGCCGTAACGAATAATGGGTGCATCGGTAATATTTAATTGCCCACTTCCAACCGGAACATTTTTGAGACTTTCATTTAAAAATTTTTGAACCGAATAGCCAGAAAATGCATAGTTGGATAAGGTGTTCAGCATTCTGAGTTGCGGTACAACCGTTTGAACTAAACGACCGTCTCGGTTTACCAACGCTTCTGAAACAGATTTATCGCCCTTATAAAGTGGTGATAATCGAATCGGAAGTCCATCGGACAAAAGATAGTTGTCGATTGCATTTTTTGAGATCCCTGCCTGAGGTTCTAGATTATTATACGACATTAAACTATGCTGTAAAACACCTTCTGCATATTCTTTGAACAGAATAATCTCGCTATTTCCTTTCAGGCTTTCAGAACTGAATAAATTGCGGTAGTTGTTTGAAATGGAATAGGCGCCGCTGTTGATGATTTCTTCTGCAGCCCATTTGGCAGCTTCTAGATATTCTTTTGACTTCGCTTCATTTTTATGGTGGTATTTTAACCAGGTTCCTTCAAAGAGAAAAACACGTGACATATACGCTAAGACGACATATTTGGTGACGGATTGCTGTACGGGACCATCGCTTTTACGGACATGCTGTGCCGCAAATTTAAAATCTTCAAGTACTTTGTCCATAACAGAAACACGGGAATCGCGGGGCTTGTAAAGTTCGGGATCGTCTTCTGTCAGCACGCGGTCGACATACGGGATATCTCCAAAAGCATTGACAAAATTTGCATATTCAAGTCCACGGAAGAAGCGTCCAATGCCCAACCAATGGTTTTGAACTTCCTCTGCAAGCTGTGCTTTGGGCACACTCGCTATAAAGTGATTTGCCTTGCGGATACGTGAATAGTAAGAAGAAACGCCTGTCGGTGTTTGATTGGTGGGTAAGGCTGGAGACCAACCGCCGCCTGATGTCGGGATATTCTGCACAAATTCGGTGATGACATTCTCATTGGGGCTCAATGGAGCAGAATCATCATTGATAAATTGTCCAGAAAAATAGGTGCCCCAGGTGAACCCTTGTCCATAACCTTTGAAATACGAATTGTAAAAACCAAAGGTATAGGTGCGGATGTTGTTTTCTGATGACCAGAATGCTGGATCTGTCAGCTGATCCAAGGGATCTTTCTTTAAAAAGTCGTCGCCTAAAAATTCTTTAGAGCAGGAGCAAAAGGATAGTAATCCTGCTACTGCGATATATTTAAATAGTTTCATTTCTCTAAAAAGTTAGTTGAAGCCCGAGTGAAAAAGTTCTGCGATAAGGATAAGAGCGACCAAATGAATTGGCATCTTTAATCCCTTCTTCGGTGTAATCCGTCTCTGGATCGATCGGTATATTTAAGTTGTCAAATTCCAATAGATTTTCGCCTGAGAAGAAGACCCTAAACTTGGAGATTTTGGCCCTTTCTGTAAAAGAAGTCGGCAAAGTGTAGCCCAAAGAAAGGTTTTTCAGTCGCAGATAGGACATATCCAATAGATATCTCGTCTGTGGCATATGATTCATGGTGGTATTGCTCTGGTTCTGATTGGTTGGTCTGTAGTAGAAGGCATTGGTATTGTCCGGTGACCAGTAATCCATCTGGTGATCGTACCACGCCTCCGCAGGTCGCCAGCCTGGAACGGCAAAATCGCCACCAACCCAGTTATGGCGTTGTCCTACACCTTGAAAAAAGATTCCCAAATCAAAGCCTTTAAAATCAAAATCTGCACGGAAGCCATATTGATAACGTGGGTTTGAATTTCCGATAATCCTTCTGTCACCCGGGTTTTCAACGGTACCATCGCCGATGCCGATCACACCGTCACCGTTCAGGTCTTTGTATTTGATATCTCCAGGGCCATATTTAAAGGTTGTCGTTTCGTAATAAGATTGCGAAGGAATGCCTTCTTTCAGTGTGTATGTCCCATTACTGTTTGCTATAAAATCATCCACCTGGAATATCCGATCAGTTTCATATCCCCAGATCTCGCCGATCATCTTTCCATTATAGTTGGAAGAAGTACCATTTACATTGACTTGGGCCTGTCCATCAAATTTTGTAATCGATTCTTTGTAATCGGATAGTTGACCAGACAACCGCATCGTTAAACCATTGCTAAAACTTTGGTTGAACGCAAGTTCCAATTCCCAACCATTGGTTTGCATTTCACCGAAATTGCGCAGCGGTGAAGGTGCTCCAAAGCCAGAAGGTAAAATCACACCGCCAGTGATCAGGTTAGAAATCGTTCTACGATACCGGTTATAGGTCACGTTCAGTTTGTTCTGAAAGAAGGCGAGATCGACACCAATTTCTTTGGTCGTCACGGTTTCCCAGGTCAAATCCTTTGATACAATTGATGGTGTGGTCATCGTCGTTTGGTTAACACCACCTACGACCCAATTGGTCGGGGCTTGGCTTAAAGTAGACAGGTAAAGGCCGGTTGGAACCGTTTGATTGCCGACACTTCCCCAAGAAGCACGTACTTTGAAGAAATCCAGATAAGGCTTGGACCAATCCATAAACTCTTCTTTGGAAATCACATAACCGGCTGATACTGCTGGGAAAAATCCCCAGACATTGTCTTGATTAAAACGAGAAGAACCATCATAACGCGCTAATGCCTCGAAAAGATATTTATCTTGATAGCTGTAATTGACACGGCCGAAAAATCCTAAAGTAGACCAATGTGAAGCCTCCGAGCTGGTGGTCATATCGCCATTGGCCAGGCCAAGTTGCGGATAATTTTGATCAAGAAGTCCCAACCGTTGCCCCCAGACATTGTCCGATTGAAAAAGTTCAGCATTGGCGCCGGCCATCAATTTAAAATTATGCTGGTTGTAGCTCTTATCATAGGTCGCATAGATGTTGGCGACATGCCTATCGGTCATCGTACGTTCTTTTCGTGCCCGATTATAAGCAGCTCCGGTATAGGTGATATATTCAAATTTATTTTTATTCCAAAAATCCCACCCCGTTACCGTACCGCCGTTTTCATTAAATTTGTTGATAAATTGGGAGTATGTATAATCGGCATCCACCATCAAGCCAGGTAGTACTTTGGCTTGTGCACCGAAGGTGTAACGTCCCATATTGAATTTGCGCTCATTCATATTGGCCTGTTGAACATCGGTAATGGCATTACGCATAGGCAATCCATTGATCGTCCCATAAGGAAAGTTACGAGGCCAACGATAGAGATAGAAGATCGGTTCATACACGTTGCCGTTGAACGAAAAAGGCTTGCTGACATCAGAGGATGAAAACAAAATCTTGGCATAACCTGTCAACCAGTTTGTGATATCGGCATTGATACCTAAGTTAAAGTTATAGCGGTTGTATTTATCTGGATTATCTTTCAAGATTCCCGTTTGCGACATTAAACCAAATCCGGCATTATAATTTATTTTATCAGACCCACCATTGATACTCAGGTTATGGTTCTGTTGAGGGGTATATTTTTTCATAAACATATCCTCTGCATCCCACTCCCGATGGAAATAGAGGTAACCGTCCTTCACCTCATAGTCTCGGCCTTCGACCATGTCGAGTCCCAGATCTTGTCCACCGTACAAGCTTTGCCATTCTTCCATCTTTTTGATGGCATAATCATCGTATCGTGTCCCGAGATTAACATATCCGGTCAAGGAAGGATTTGTCCGTTGCATGGCAAGCAATCCTGCTCTTGCACCCGCTGCTCCGCTTGCAATAACGGGTGTGGAGGTCAAGGTCTGAAGGGCAAAATTATTGGAGTAATTGATGGACGTTTTAGTGTTTCTTTTTCCAGATTTAGTTTTGATCAATACCACTCCCCAAGCTGCTCGCGATCCATAGATGGCTGCAGAGGCATCTTTAATGACCGATATGCTTTCGATATCTGTGGGATTGATCATCGATAAACTGCTTATTTCAACACCATCTACCAGGATGAGCGGAGAGGCACCGCCTTGCGTTTGCAAAGATCCACTGACACCACGTAGCCGTATTTTTGGATCACCCCCTAGATCTCCACTTGCTGTGGATACGGATAGACCGGCTACTGCTCCCTGTAAGGCGCGACCGACATCAGTTACTGGACGGGTTTCAAAAGTCTTTTTCGTATCTACGGTCGATACGGCTCCGGTTACATTGGAGCGCTTCTGTGTACCATAACCGACCACTACGACTTCATCCATGTTGGTCGCATCGGATGTTAACGTGACATTGACCATGGAAGAACTCGCACTGATCTCCTGTGTCGTATACCCAATGCTGCTAAACCGTAACATAGCACCGGTCGAAGCGCTGATTTTAAATTTACCTTTGGCATCTGTCTGGGTGGATATGGAAGATCCAACGACCGTAACCGTAACTCCTGCTAATGGACCTGATGAATCTGATACTGTTCCCTGTATCGTATTCTGCAAGGTCTCATAAACGAGATGAGACCATGCTGGCTTTGGCGTAAATAGGTTACTCGTTGAGCGGTTGTGCCCATGAGCCTGCATAATTACTCCTAAAGCAGTAGAAAAAAGTAGTATTCTTCTCATACAATTTAGTGTTTAATGACGTTTATGGAAAATAAAAGGTTTATTCAGCATCTGGATACAACAGGTATTTATGACGCATCTGCTTATATTGATCGAGGTCTTCTTGCCAGGACGCTTTAATCTCGCTTTCGGAAAGTCCAGCAATAATCTGCTTTCTCAAGACATCGGTTCCTGCGAGTTTATCAAAAAACTCTGCTCTGGAAAAAAATTTACTTTTGTCCGGCATTTTATTGTAGAAATCCAATACATATTTGAGGGTGAAGGTCTGCTTGTCCGGATCTAAGCCACGCAGATCCAATCCATAATGCAATTCTCCTTTTCCAGCCACATGTTTGGCCATTCCGGATTTTTCTCCAGGTGTAAACTGAAAACTGCCGAATACCGGGTCGGGGTAACCAATGACTTGAAAGGGCCAGTCGGTACCTCTACCTTCTGAAATACTTGTGCCTTCAAATAAACATAATGAACCATACAACCGTACGGAGAGATGGTTGGGCAATGAAGGAGAAGGGATGACCGGTAATTTGTAAACAAGTGCATGATGGTAGTTTTTTAAGGGAATGACCGTTAGGTTGCACTGCCTTCCTTCTTCTAACCATTTTTCTCCGTTGATCATTTGAGCCATTTCACCCATGGTGAGTCCATGCATAATAGCAACCTTGTGAAAGGAAATATCGGCTTTAAATTTATCATCGTGACGTACAGGACCATCGATCTGGTCTCCACATGGGTTTGGCCGATCTAAGACGATAAGGTGTTTATTGTGCTTGGCACATAATTCCATCAAGTGGTGTAAGGAAGCCATGTAGGTATAAAATCGCGCTCCAACATCTTGGATATCGAAGATCATGACATCGATGGACTGCACAATCGAATCTTGTTTTTCATTACCGCCATATAACGTATATAAAGGTAAGCCAGATTTTTCATCCCGATCATTGCTCACTTGCTCACCGCGTTCGATTTCGCCACGAAAACCATGCTCTGGCGCAAATGCAAAACGGAGGTCTACTTTCTCGCGCTGTAAGACATCAGCCAAATGCTCTAAATTGGCACTTAGTACGGTCGTTTGATTGCCCATAAGACCTACTTTCTTGTCTTTTAAGAGTGGTAAATAGGCTTCCAGCTGGTCGGCGCCAAGCTGCAGTTGGGAAGATTGATTTGCGTTCTGCTCGGCAGGCGAAGATGTTTTGCTCGAAGACTGACACGATACACAGATGACTATCGTCGCTATAGCGACCATATGACACACGTATATAACCAAGGGATGAGGTTTACATTTCATGTTTATTATTGATTAGTTACACTAAAATTAAAAAAATAATGCGGAATTATGCATATTTAATTTTAAAGTGTGCGTAAAAATGTTCTTTTTCAATGTAAACTTTCGTTTAAATAACACCACTATTGCAAAAACATTATGATTTTCGATAAGATAAAAACGCTACAAAATTCATTTGCAATCGTTTAAAACAGTTTTCTGGGTAAGTTTGATGCGTTAAAATAAAATCTCATTTTCGATTATTGTAATAATTTAGTTGCAATTAATTTTCTGCTTTTATATCGGGGATCTCACTGTTTGTGCATTATTTTTATGGTACAATTCTTAATTTTTGGATATTCTTTAGTATTTTGTAAATAATTTAATTGATTCTCTTAAACCTGTATGTTGATTTCCTGATAGATCATAGGAGATTATAACCGATAAATTAACTATGAAGCATCCATACGCGAACGCTTACGATTATGTTCTGCCGGTGTACAAGCGCTTTTTTGATCTGGTCATGGCAATCGTTTTACTGATCATCACATGGCCGATATGGATGCTTATTGCTATTTTGATAGGGGTCGAAACAAAGGGACAAGTGATCTATCATACAAAACGGGTCGGTGCTGGACGCAAAGTTTTTACGCTTTATAAGTTCAGAACGATGTGTATCGGTGCGGATCGGATGGTAGGCGACATGGCTCATCTGAACGTTTACCATCAAGATGATCTGGCTGATAAAGCTTTGATTTTTAATAAATTTGAGCCTGATTTTAGAGTGACTAAAATCGGTAATTTTTTAAGGCTCTCCCATCTGGATGAATTGCCACAGCTTTTCAATGTCATCAAAGGTGAAATGTCTATTGTCGCGAATAGACCGCTAGAATGCTACGAAGCAGACAGTTGATCAATAGGAATGAAACATTGCGTTTTGATGCGCCTTCTGGTATGACCGGTCTCTGGCAAGTGCAACAATATCGAAAAAAGAGGCTACTGGAGCAGGAGCGCATAGCACTCGACAACCGCTATGCTGTAGAACAATCTTTTGCCATGGACATGTTAATTCTTATCAAAACAATTCCAATCGTATTGATCTGGCCTAAATTTACCCATAACGATCAGCGAGAGGTCAATAATTAACAAATAAACCACTATTTTCTTTTAGTCATATGAGGAGACAGGTCATCTGCGGCTTTTTTTTATCATATGCTATATTTCTTGCTTCATGCTATTGTTTTGTAACGTAAAATGCATATTTTTATACAGCAACCAATTCGTTGTCCATTAGCTAATTGTATAGCCATGCGGTGATGGGCATTTTAGAAAAAACTTGACCGTTAAACATGTACCTGGTTTATTATGATCCATATTAAAAATGTTTCCATGACCTTTCCAGTCCCCAAAAGATATGTGGATTATCTACTTTTTAGAAAAAACCAATATTTCTTTGCGCTTGACGATATTAACTTAAATATTGAAGATGGCGATCGTGTGGCTTTTCTTGGGGTGAATGGAGCAGGGAAAACAACGTTATTAAAACTAATTGGGGGGTTGCTGTATCCCAGGTACTGGAACGATCGAGGTGAATCACTGCGATACCAGTAAAGAAAATATAAAATCGCGTAAAAAATGTGGGTTTTGTCTTAAACGAGGAACGTAGTTTTTATTGGCGATTGAGTGGTATAGAAAATCTGGAGTTTTTTGGTGTTTTGGATAATTTGAACGGTGAAACGTTACACGTTAAAATTAAGGAGCTGATCCGTTTAGTAGGACTAGAAGGTTTCGAACATAAACAGGTGGCGACCTATTCCTCGGGGATGAAACAACGGCTTGCATTAGCAAGGGGGTTGCTGCGAGACCCCAAGATATTAATTTTGGATGAACCTACCCGTACGCTTGATCCGCAAGCTGTACAAGATGTCAAGCTGTTGATATCAAGTAAAATACATGACGATCAGCAACGGACTTTATTAATCGCGACACATCGTTTTGATGAAGCCGAAGAGCTCTGTAATAAGGTCTGCATCATGAAAAAGGGAAAACTGTTAGCCTGTACGTCTATACAAGAGATTAAAGCGGAATTTCAAAATTTAGAATCCTATTATCACAGTATCATGAACAAAATCGAACACATCATATGATGATATATGCTAAAATGAAAGGTTTTCTTAAGAGGGATTACCTCATAGAATCGCGGTATAAGCTTAATTTTATGCTTAAATTTGTGAATTCTATTTTTCCTGTCGTTTCCTTTTTTTTGTTTCTAAGCTTATCAATGGATCGGATGCAGGAAGAAGGTCTTTTTCTTTTCCGCATCGTATAGCCATTCAAAAACTAAGATTTCGGATGCAATGCCGCTCGCTGCAAGTTGTTGTTGAATGATCTGAGCAGGAAGGTAGATGCCGTAGCCGATGAGCGAAGTAAGAATCTTTAAGCTGTAGGGCTTGGGCAATTTTTTTTCGATTTCCTTCATAAAAATGCTATTAAATCAACTTGTAAGGCAAAAATTAAGAGTAAGGATGTCATGAGGTTTGAAAAATGGTTAAGCCACTGTAAAACAGTGGCTCATCGCCAATGGTAAGTTACAAAATAATGTGAATAATGTCAAGAATATTTGTTCTGAAAAGAAGATAAGATTAACGAATAATAAATATTCGCCCATTTTTTATTTCTTTTTCATCTTATTCTTTTTTATATTTACTTATAAGTCACTAGCGTAAACGCAGGATTGACGCTATTCATTAGCAGTATTCCATGGAAAAGCCTTATTTCTATGAAATCTCTGACTGATGGAGAAATATTAGATGTAAACCTTTATTCAAATGTTAATTCATGGCGGTATACTCGCAGCAACAGGGACACTTGTTTAGGTATTTTTATGATCACGTGATTCGTCGTCCTCAGGAGCTGTATTTATCTAGTTCTGGCCAAACATGGACTTTTCAGGAGGCTGACGATGTAATCTTCTCCATTGGTCGTTTAGTTTTAACTGCGGCGGCAGATGATCTGACGACCGTAATCATCAATTTTAATGATCAGAGAAAACTGCTGTTGTCTTTCTGGGCATGTGTCGCCCTGGAATTGGATATAATTCTGGTACCACAACATCGCGTCAGTGCGCCCGATCTGCTAGCACGATCGGGTTGTCAGGGTTCCAGTATTACTCTTTCTGATGATCAGGAAGAGCATAGTCATGATGTCTGTATCGATATCCCGTCTCAAGGTGCTCAATGGTCGGAGATGCCAACGAAAATGCAGCAGTACAGCCATATCTTTTTTTTCACCAGTGGAACAACTGGGCAATCCAAACTCATTAAAACATCCTATTATCAACTAATAAATGCGATAGATACGATCAGAAACACTGGAATCATGCCATACACCCAATCACAACTTGTGCTGATCAGCATTCCTTTATTTCATTCTTATGGTATAAGTGCTGTGGTAGAGTATACGCAAGGGGGGAGTGCAGTCTTTCTGCCAGATGCGAAAGATAGCATCAGTCCGATCCAACTGTTGTTTGATCAAGACGTGAATACTAAAATCACAGCAATCGAAGGAGTTCCTTATTTCTATAAGCAATTGTTGCTCATCTGCAATCGGATAAAAATACCGCATCTTCAGCATCTGGGTTTTGGTGGCGATGCGGTACCGCTGGAACTGTTAAAGGAGCTACATGGAAAATTTGAACAAGTGTCTTTTTCCATTCGATACGGGGTCACGGAAATACCGTCCATCATTGCCTTAAATTATGTGAACGATATCGGTAATGCGCAGCTCACGTGTATCGGTCAGGTACTTCCTATTTATGATCTTTATCTAGCAGATGAAGCTGCGCTAGTGAAGCAGCAACATACAAAAGGCGAATTGATCGTGCAATGTGATGTATACCCCGATCATCAGCTTAGGGTTGAAACGCACGATGTGATGGAAAAAATCGGGAATCACTATCATTTTATTAGTCGAAATCTATTTATTAAATATAAAGGATATAAAATTAATCCGGTTCAGGTAGAGACCTGCCTAAATGAGGTGAGCGGCATTGCCGATGCTAAGGTATATTTAAAGAACGACCACCTAACGGCAGATCTCATGATCCATGCAGAATTTAAAGGTATTCAAGCATTAAAAAAGGAATTGGCTCAATCCTTAAATAGCTATTTGATTCTCGATCATTTTGTATTGGTGGAACAAATTGAACGAACTAAAACAGGGAAAATAAAGCGTTAGACTTTTTTTTAGATCTGACGTTACGACATGTATGATCTCCTCATCAATATGCGGTATCACGATGCATAAGCGGGAGATAGCAATTTTCTTCTAATATTTAATTTCAGGTGTGAATTATGATTGGTATTTTAACTTTTTCTCGGTGTTACAATTATGGTGCTTTTCTTCAAGCTTATGCCTTGCAGCATTTTTTAATTGAAAATGGATATGACAACGAACTGATCGATTATAGAACGCAAAAAAGCATTCATAATGAAATGAAAACGATGTTTAGTCAGGATGGAAATACACCTGTCCTTTACCTTAAATTACTGTATAAATTTATGAAATTTAGGTATTACCATCGCAACTTTAAGAAGACAAGACATTATCTGCTGCGGGAAGAATTGGGGGAAAAGCACTATCGTACGGTAATCATTGGTAGCGATCAAATATGGTGCTACACCAAGGAGTGGGGAGGAGTGGATACACCGTATTTTTCAGATCAGCTGTCTGCCGATAAAATCATGGCTAATGCTGCAAGTATGGGGCCGGATAATTTCGATCGGCAGCACCCCAGAAGTATTGTTAGGCTGATGAAAAACTTTGATTCTATAGGCGTAAGAGATCTCAATACCTTTAAATTTGCCACATCTTTGAATGAAAATACCGTGCGGCTCGTTTTGGACCCAACACTTATTTATAGTTTTGATCAGGAAATCAAGGATGTAAAACTCAAAAACTATATCCTTTTTTATTCTGATGGGCTTCTTCCTGATGAAAAAATTATTGAGGAAATGAAAACTTTAAGTCGGGAAAAGGGATTAAAAATCATATCAATTGGCAAAAAATTTGAGTGGGCAGATCGAAATGTTATTGCTCCCTCGCCTTTTCGATGGATGGGATATCTTAAACATGCCGATTTTGTCTTTACTTGTATGTTTCATGGTCTTTTATTTTCCATCAAGTTTAATACACAATTTGCACTTTTTTTAATTCCCGAGCGGGAAAATAAATGTTTAGATTTTCTAAAGCGTGTCGATCTGACTGATAGGGTCGTACGGCAGGAATCGGATATGAGGCACTTACTGGAATCAAAAATAGATTATCGCCCCATAAATGAATTTTTAAAGAAAGAGCAGGTTGTATCGGCTTCATTTTTACATGCAAATTTGAAAAGTAATAAGCTGTAATATTTCTTGATCATGCAAAAAGAAAGATTTATGATTGCGTTTTTATGCTACTCTTGTCGTCTGTAATTTGATTCTCATGAAGAGTTTTTGGTCTTCATTGTTCTGTTAGATAGGTTATTATAGTTGTAGTGTAACGAATTTGTTGTTTTTTATGTAATTAACTTGCGCTTTCTTGCGTATTTTGTTTTTAATGCTTATCCTTACAGAAGAAAAAAGGAATGACTCGTACATTTTTCTTTTATACAATTGTAAACTCCGTATAACTTCATTGTACCAAAATAACGAATAAAAAAGTCCAGGTTATAGGAATAATCTCATCAATATGAAAACAATTAAAATTATCTTCAGCTTTTGCATCGTCCTGTTATTTGTCCATCCGCTTGTTGCGCAAATTCGTACAGGAGCGGATCAAACTTCTGAATATCTCGATTATTTGAAAGGTAAAAGAATTGGCATGGTGGTCAATCCTACTTCACGAATCGGAGATCAATCCAGTGTGGATAGTCTGATCGCACTTGGGGTCAATATCGTGAAAGTATTTGGTCCGGAACATGGCTTCCGTGGCGATGTCGGCGCAGGGGTAAAGGTGACAGATGCCATCGATCCGAAGACCGGGGTCAAAATCGTTTCTTTATATGGTAAGACCAATAAGCCGACTAAAGAGATGCTGGAAGATGTGGATCTGATGATTTTTGATATTCAAGACATCGGTGTTCGCTATTTTACGTATATCGGAACCATGCACCGTGTCATGGAAGCCTGTGCGGAGCATGGAAAAGAGTTGTTGATCTTCGATCGGCCAAATCCCAACGGCTACTTTATCGATGGACCGATACTGGATATGGCATACAAATCAGGAATCGGGATGCATCCTGTTCCCGTCACGCATGGTATGACAGTCGGCGAATATGCACAGATGATCAATGGGGAGGGCTGGCTCGCAAATGGCGTGCAGTGCAACATCAAGATTGTACCGGTGGCCAACTATACGCATGATATGGAATATATACCGCCTGTACATATGTCTCCGAATATCAATACCTATCAGGCTGTGCTGTTATACCCCTCGACTTGCTTATTTGAAGGTACAGTGCTCAGTGAGGGAAGAGGCACTCTATTTCCATTTACCGTGATTGGTGCGCCTGAATTAAAGGATAAATATGATTTTTCGTTTACGCCAGTCCGTATACCGAATATGAGTGCAACCCCTATTCACCTCAATAAACTATGCTATGGCTTGGATTTAAGAACAGTCGATCTACAAAAATTAAGAGCATCCAAGCAAATCGACCTTTCGTGGTTGATCGAGACCTATCAGAACTATCCGAATCAAAAAATATTTTTTGATCATAAGCAAAGTAAAGAAATTGTCGTATTTGATAAGTTAGCGGGGGGACCTGCGCTACGGGAGGCTATCATTGCGGGTCAGTCTGCGGATGAAATTCGTAAAAGCTGGGAACCGGGATTAGCGACCTATAAAGAGATGAGAAAAAAATATTTAATTTATGAGTAAGGTTAGCCCATTACGTTACTTGGTCACTTCGTAACTCTGTTACTATTTGTAGAGTTAGAAGGTTATATAGTTAGAAGATTAGCTAGTTTATGTCATATTAAACCGATGATATCATCTCCAGTTTTAAGATCCTTATGGGTTGGAATAATTGTTTTATTTTGCACACAGCTGTATGGACAGGTGCAGTATAAACGCATTAGTGGAAAGGTTGTTGATGAGAACCGATCGCCTATATCATTGGTTACGATCAGCCTGTATGATCACACTGAAAAGTTAGTTTTGAGTACTGCAACAGATCGTTTGGGGAAATTTCAGATGAAATTTGATCAAACAGGACGCTATTTTGTAAAAGTGAGTCATATGGGCCATCAAGAACAGCAGTCTGCAGTTTTTGATGGGGCAACGATCGATCTGGGGACCATTATGCTTAAGCCAGTGGCCAGTACATTGGCAGAGGTGGCTGTGGAAGGAAAGAAAAAACTGATCCAAATCGACGGTGGTACACTTATTTACCATGTCGACGGCACGATTGGAGGACAGGATGTTTCTGTTTTGGAAGCATTGAAAAGAGCTCCAGGTGTCTATGTTGAAAATGAAAGTGACATTACGCTCCATGGAAAAAGTGGGGTGCAGATTTTGTTGGATGGTCGTCAGACTTTTCTTTCTGGAAAAGAATTGACAGATCTGTTAAAATCATTGTCATCCAATAATCTCAAGTCCATTGAAATCATCAATAGCCCAACGGCTAAATACGATGCTACCGGATCAGCAGGTATTATCCATATTAAAACAAAAAAAAATCAAGTAACAGGGCTTAATGGTACGATCAGCAGTACTGTAGCGTATGGTATCAGTGCTAAACAGCTGCAAAATGTAGCGCTCAATTACCGCAAAGACAAATTAAATGTATACGGTAATTATAGCCATACTTTGGGCAATTACCACTATTTATACGGCACAAATCGTCAGCAAAATGGAAAGGCCTATGATAGCCATACGGATGATGTGGATAAACGCCAGAAAATGTCTACGCAGGTGGGGGTGGATTATAATCTGAACGATAAAAATACCATCGGTTTTATGGCAAACGGTAATTTTATCTTTGGAGGGGGGATCACCGATACCCGGACAGCAATCAGTACCCTGCCGTCCTTCGTGATGGAAGAAACCCTAGATGCTATCAATGATTATTATGGACAAGGTACTGCTCGTTATCATGTTAACTTCAACTACAGATACGAAGATACGCTGGGCAGGAGCTTGAATATCGATGCGGATTATGGTTTTTTTGATAAGTGGAATAAAAATTTACAATCCAATACCTACCGCGATGCGCAACAAAGCATTTTTCAGGAAAATCTATATCGGACGCTCAATGGAATCGATATCGATCTAAAAGGAATCAAAATAGACTATGGTACGAAGCTCTGGCGAGGTAAGCTGGAAACAGGTTTGAAGTATTCGAATGTGGGTTCTCGAAACAATTCGAGGTTTTATCATGTAGGTGCTGCCGCTGATAGTTTGGATAATCGACGCTCCAATGATTTTTATTTTGATGAGCATACCTCCAGTGCTTATGTGGATTATAAACGAACGCTAGGAAAATGGTCGCTCCAGGGTGGATTGAGATTAGAAAATTCGCGTTCAACAGGCCAGTTATTTTACAAAGAGAACGGTGCTGATCTGGACGATGTAATTAATCGTAATTTTACCAATCTCTTTCCATTTTTTTCTGCTACCAGACCGTTTGGTGAACAGCAGACCCTTTCTTTGTCCTATGCCAAACGGATCGAAAGACCAGCTTATGCCGATCTGAACCCGTTTATTTATATGCTGGACGAATTATCTTTTTGGCAGGGAAATCCGTTTTTAAGTCCATCGCTCACCCATCGCTTTACAGCTTTATACTCCCTAAAGAGTGCCACGGTGATCTCGTTTAACTTTGCTTATACGGATCAGTTGAATGCGAAGGTAACGGATACGCTCGATAGCGATAAAATGGTAATGATCAGCAAGAATGTAGGTACACAAAAACACTGGTCACTAACGCTGACGCAGAATCTTGCTCCTAAACCGTGGTGGGATCTTACTTTTAATGGTCTTTTTTATTATATCCAAAATGATGTTTCTTTTGATCAGTATAGAAATCTGAACTTGCAACAGGCAGCAGGTCGTGTGAGTTTAATACAATCTTTTAAGCTGCCTTATAAGATGAAAGCCGAACTGGCGGCTGTCTATCATTCAAGACGTCTCAGTGGTGCCAATACGCTGAGCAGGGCTGTTAGTCAGGTTGATATTGCTTTTCAGAAAACGATGCTACAGGATAAAGCGACGGTCAGGTTTGCGATCAATGACATCTATAAAGGGAATCAAAGTAAGTACACGCAAAATTTCCCTGGATTTGTTTCGAATAGCTATGGTTACTACGAGTCCAGACAGGTGCGGTTGAGTTTCAGTTATCGATTCAGCAGTGGAACGGCAAAAGCACAACGCGCACGGAAATCGGCATTGGAAAGTGAAAGTGGAAGAATTCCCTAATTATATCACATCAGTTGATGATTTATTCAAGCTATGTTGCTAAATCGATCAAGATAGCACCTATTTTGTTACATTTCTGATTTTTGATATTTTTTAAAAATTTTGACGTTTAATGCCTAATTATACCTATTTTTCTTACTTTTCATGTACTTTTTAGCTTAAAATTGAAATAACATTTCATTTATTTTTTGTACATTAGTATAATATGGAATTAGCAAATATTACAAAAGAGCGGCTTGTAGAAGCTCAAAAAAATGGATATACTGCAATTATTACGAAGTACAATTCAAATCCTTTGGATCCCATCTGGATCTTTGAAAAGGTAAAAAAAGATCAATTTTTTCAATTTTCGGAAGACCTTCAGGACACGTATCAACTATGTTACCCCATCTCGGATGCTATTGAAACGGTAGAAGAATATCCGTTTATAGGAAAATTAAAATTACCGGATTAAAGATGGCGCATGAGGTCGGCCTGATATGAGGGGATGATGAGATTAAATCATAAAAAATAATATCAATATCAAGACGACGAACAATAAAATAGCCTTCTAATAAAAAACCCGCAACATCGAGCTGTTACGGGTTTTCTTTATATAAACCCTATTATGAATAGAAAACTATGCATAATGGAAGATAATAAAAAATATGATCACTAGCAAATATAGTGAAACATATTAGGATTTTCGGGTCCTCACAATTGATCTTTTTTGTACGCTGATCTTTTAAATACATGCTCTCTAGCCAGTACCTGACATAAAGCCTTGCTGATGAAAATAGCATAAGTGATTTGAAATGGGGTTGCGAACTTTTGGTTGATGGCAAAGATGATGTTAAAGCGATCGGTGGTAGTTATGTGCCTGTATGAGTCCGAACTACAGAGTTATTTTATAAAACGGATAGCACGATTTTTAGAAACCAACGACCGCAAATTGGTCGGATGGGACAAAATTTTGGAAGGTGGATAGCCTAAAAATACTCGATCAATACCTTAGCGCGGGTATATGCTAATGATCCCTACCCTCGGGCACTGACGGCAGCGCAACGCAAATATGTAAAAGGCATACAGCTGGCGCTGTGGAATGAATTTATTCCAAATCGAAACCAATTGGAATATATGCTTCTGCCCGCAGCGGAAGTGGCGTGGTCAAAACCGGAAAATAAAAATTTCGAAAAATTTATTGAACGCTTGAATCTGGGACATTTTCAGTCTTGGAGCTGGAAAGGTTGCACCCCCATTATTATACACGTTAAATTCGCCTTTTCTCCCATTTCTATTTTGATAAGCGGTGTATTTTTTGTTAATTTTGAGTTGTGTCATACATAACACTAACAACCTAATTTGCTATATATGAAGTATTTTTTATTATTATGTTCCACTTTTTTGATGTTCTTTTTGGGCCACGCGCAGAGCCGTAAAGAAATTCTCCTGGATAAAAATTGGAAATTCTCCCGAACTGAAGATCCTACTTTCACACAACCTGCCTTTGATGATCAAAAATGGCAGTCTGTGCGCATTCCTCATGATTGGGCTATTTATGGGCCATTTTCATCAATAAATGACAAGCAAGTCATGGCTATTGCCCAAGATGGACAAAAGGAGGCTTTGGAACACGCTGGACGTACTGGCGGTCTGCCTTTTGTTGGCGTTGGACAATATCGGACGCAATTTAGATCACCTGAATTTACGAAGGGTAAAAGAGCTCAGCTGGTATTTGATGGTGCCATGAGCAATGCCCAGGTATATATCAACGGGCGGAAGGTAGGCTATTGGCCGTATGGCTATAATACTTTCCATTTTGATGTGACGGAATTTCTTTATGCAGACGGTACTGAGAATACATTGGCGGTTCATCTGGAAAATCTCCCCCAATCATCACGTTGGTATCCTGGAGCCGGATTGTACCGCAATGTGCATTTAATCATTACAGACGAAACGCATATCCCGGTGTGGGGTACGCAGGTGACTACTCCTGTTATTAAAAAGGAATATGCCGAAGTACACATCAAAACAAAAATGAAAACGAGTAATCCGCAGACAATTCGTTATGTGCTAAAAACAGCTATATTAAATCCAGATGGTGATACCGTTGGCCGTATTTCAACCGATCTATCGGCCTATGATGATCAGGTTTTTACGCAACAGATCAGAGTCGATCGTCCGTCACTGTGGGATCTAGATCACCCTCATCTGTACCGTGCTGTATCGCAGCTGTATGGTGATGCACAGCTGAAAGATGAATTGGAGACCCCATTTGGTATCCGTAGTATGGCGATTGTTCCTGATCAGGGCTTTTTCTTAAATGGAAAGTGCCTGAAATTTCAAGGGGTATGTAACCACCATGATCTTGGGCCGTTGGGGTCTGCTGTCAATGAAGCTGCCATACGTCGACAAGTGCGTATAATGAAGGATATGGGTGCAAATGCCATTCGAACTTCACATCATATGCCTGCTCCGGAACTGGTTCGTATCTGTGACGAAATGGGCATGATGCTGATGATCGAAACTTTTGACGAATGGAAAATACCGAAAATGAGCAATGGATACAATCGTTATTTTGATGAATGGGCGGAAAAGGATTTAGTAAATGTTATTCATCATTATCGCAATAATCCATCTGTGGTGATGTGGTGCATCGGAAATGAAGTGGAAGAGCAGAGTGTCAAGACGGGGGCTAGAGTGTCGCGTTTCTTGCAGGATATCTGCCACAGAGAAGACCCTACGCGTCCCGTGACAAACGGTATGGATAGACCCGATGGCGTTTTATTTAACGGTATGGCAGCATCTTTGGATGTCGCAGGATTTAATTACCGCCCGCATCGTTATCAGGAAGAATACGAACGTCTCCCGCAGCAGATTATTTTAGGAACAGAAACAGCATCTACCCTGAGTTCAAGAGGAATATATAAGTTTCCTGTACAACGAAGATCGATGGCAAAGTACGATGACCATCAGGCATCTTCCTACGATATGGAGCATTGTGGCTGGTCTAATCTGCCTGAAGATGATTTTATTCAGCACGAAGATCTACCTTATACGATCGGCGAATTTGTTTGGACAGGATTTGATTATCTGGGCGAGCCGACTCCTTATTATACGGACTGGCCAAGCCATAGTTCCTTGTTTGGTATTGTCGATTTGGCCGGTATCCCTAAAGATCGTTATTATTTGTACAGAAGCCATTGGAATAAAACGGCAAATACCTTGCATATACTGCCGCACTGGACATTTCCGGGACGGGAGGGTCAGGTGACCCCTGTATTTGCCTATACCAATTATCCGACAGCTGAACTCTTTATCAATGGGAAAAGTCAAGGTAAAATAAGTAAAGACACTTCGGTCACACTCTTTAATTCAAATGATAAAACTGTTGATAGACAAAAACGGTATCGCTTGATGTGGATGGATTGTAAGTATGAACCAGGCACAATAAAAGTAGTTGCTTATGATCGAGACGGCCGTGTCGCAGCAGAGCAGGTGGTCCATACAGCCGGCAAGCCTCACCGTATTCAGCTCAAGACAGATCGTAAAAACCTGAAAGCTGATGGAAAGGATTTATCTTTTATTGAGGTCAGTATGGTTGATAAAGATGGAAATTTGTGTCCAGATGAAACACGTGAAATACAATTTAAAGTGAAAGGTTTGGGCCAATTTAAGGCTGCAGCTAATGGAAATCCAGCCAGTCTGGAGTCTTTTCAATCGCCTTTTATGAAATTGTTCAGTGGCCGATTAACAGCTATCGTCGAATCTTCGGAACACCGTGGGAAAATCATCTTCGAAGCCTCTGCGAAGGGTGTTAAATCTGCTAAGCTAGAGCTGATATCCGAATAGATAGATCACCTGCAGTAGCGATTTGAATGGAGGTCAAACCGCAGCGTTCTAAACTTGTGCTCACACTTTTATGCCTACCGAAAGCCTGATTTATTGATCAGGCTTTCGCTTGATAGGAACTGATCACTCCGGCAGTCCCTCATGCGCTGAATAAAGGAATAATGAGCCCATAATCACGATGATGTGCTAAATCAATAAAATATTTCGAAATAGCTGTTTTATACTGCATAAGTAGCTATTTAAACGGTTAACGAATTAATCGTATTTTTTGCAGCTGCCACCGGGCATGCTAATTTGTAGGAAATAATTATTTTCATCAAGTGCGATCGTATGCTGAAGTTAGCGGGCAACCACTTCACTAAAAGTCTTGATCGAGTGTTCTCGATATGCAACCGCTATGACAAACAAACCCTCTTCTTTCCAAGATGTGATCACTTGTTGTCAAGATGTGATCCAAACGTTAAAGATAGACCTCCTGAACGTCAATAAGAGATGACTTTATGGCATCAATTTCTGATTTTATAGAAATTGTTGTCCCACATTTGCCGTTTCTTGTCCCACATTTTGATTTGCTGTCCCATTTTGTCCCACATTTCGATTTGTACTCCGATTCGATTTTATGTTTGCTTCATGATGTTCGTCCGGAAGGGCATCAGTTATCATTTATTTATTCATGGAGCAACAGCTCAAAAAAGTAATGACTATGAGAAAGAAAAAAGTAATCTTAGACTACTCACAAATTAACGATGATGGGTTTAACACGTTGGTTGGAAAAGTACTGGATTGCCTGAAAGATCATGCGGTCCTGGTTGATTTGCCTGTAAGTTTGGAAGATCTTCAAAGTCAAGCAGATGATTTTAAGGTAAAGTGGCAGAAAGCAAGCCGCGGCGGCAGTGTGTTGGAAATTGCAGAGAAGAATGATAGTAAAAGGATCGTGGCGGATAGTCTTAAAAAGACGGCATTCTACGTTAATATGGTAGCCGATGGATCGCGTTCCATCTTATTGAGTTCGGGTCTTATCTTGGAAAATGATGCTAAAACAGCACAGATCCCGGTGCAAGTGCAAGGTGCTGCACTTGTCGATGGTAGACAGAGCAATCAAATGCAAGTCAAATTTAAGCCGATCAAAGATGCTTTGTTGTACGAGTACCAGGTGACGAGTGATTTAGATCAGTTTGATCAACCTGTATGGGGGGAAATCTTTCAGACGAGTACGAGCTATGCTAATATTTTCTCTCCGGTAAAGCCAGGTTTTACCTATCATTTAAGGATACGTGCGCGTAATCGAAGAGGTATCGGGGATTGGTGTGAGCCCGTTCGTCTAACAGCACGCTAAACGATTGATATGGCGAAGATGCTGGTCAAGCGAATCAGACAGGGGAACAACAGTACCCTGTCTGAAATCTATGTCGACGATGTGATGATTAGCTATGGTCTAGAAGATGCGGTAAGGGAACGTAAAATAAAAGGTGAGACTGCGATTCCTGCTGGTGAATATCCGCTTATATTAAATACCTATGGCGCCATGAATGCGCGATATAAACGTAAATTTCAGGCCGTACATCAAGGTATGGTGGAGATCAAAGAGATCCCGAATTACAGCTATGTATATATCCATATCGGAAACCATATCGGTGATACGGCAGGTTGTCTGCTGGTCGGACAAAGCTGGGAGTTGATCGAAGGCGATTATGAACTTCGACGTTCAAAAAAAGCCTATATCGCTCTTTATCAAAAGCTGATCAAGCTCATGGCGAAGGAACAGGTTTTTATAGTGATCAGTAACGAAGTGAACAAGTGACGGAGTGATCTATTCATAAACTCCTGCTTAACTATCTAACCGTCTAACTATCTAACCGTCTAACTATTTAACTATCTAACCCTCTAACTATCTAACCCTCTAACTTTAAAATAACAATGAAAAAAATTATCAAAAAAATAAGTGGAGCTATCCAGGTGATTTTGCTTGCTCCGATCCAATTGCCAGGTAAATTTATCCATATCATCAAGTATATTGGTCTTGGACTTGGTATAATCGAATCGGTCATTACGGACAAAGATGAACAGGTGCAAAATAGCGAGGAACCAGACTGTAAAACTACGCCTGCACAATTGCTTTCTGATGGTGATGATTTAGTGCCTCCTGCTAAGGAAAGTTCCGAATCTAAAAATGTATCCGGTCGTGTGATACGATACGATCTGGAAACTGGTAAGGAGGTGTCGGATGAAACCGAATGATATCCGGCTATCGGCATGGGGAGGTACGATATGCTCCATATGGGGAAGTTTTACTTTTGGAGACCTGTTACAGACCATAATCTTAGCGGCTGTGGGGACGCTCGTTAGTTTTGTGACCAGTCGTTTACTGGGGAAATTGACCAGACGTAAGTAGCCAATCCATACTTTTGTCGTTAATTTAACTACTCAAGAGCCGTTCTGATGGTGGAACGGCTCTTTTTTGTTGATTCTCAGGTGGATGTAATCGATAGATACTCATGGAGATCATCCGCGTAGGAAATATTGGGACTTCTGCGTAACCTTTGTTTTCAAAATATTGGTCGATATCTCGCGACATACGGTGCATAGGAATGTCATAGCAAGCAGCAATCGTTTGCCCTTTTTGTAGATCGGCTGGAGTCCAGAATTTGTAAAGGAAGTATATTGTGCTGCAATGACTTGGTTCATTTTGGTATTATGGCGTTCGGTCTGGTCGACCCGAACAGCCCATTTTATGCGCAACGCTTGTGGAGGCAGCTGATCGTCTCTAAGAAAGATAAAGCTATCGAAAATCAATCCTGCTACGGTATGGCTTTTCGTCCAGGAATGTAGTTTTGACCATTCTGAATCCGATAATGGATCAGAAAGTATGAGCGATCCTTAGCTCCATAATCCAATGCGTAATAATGGAAAAAAATGCCTTTAAGTCTATTGTCTATAAATATGAGCGCAGGCTTAACCAAAAATAGTCATTTTTATGAGTATTCAGCCCATCTGTACGGAGGAATGTGTACTGGATCAGCTGATGCTTTCAGTCCCTAAAGAAAAGACATGGAATAGTCTGCGTTTTTTTGCTTGTAAACTCAAATTAGTACAGCTTTCTTAATAAAATAATCATCATCATATTACAAAATTATGCTTATATTAACGCTACCTTTACCGGAATTTTTATCATCGTTTGATAGTGTTTGAATGCAAATCTTTTGAAGTGCCACAAATGAATTAAAATGATTTGTACTTAAAAAGAACACTCCATAGAGCTCTTGTGCGATAAAGATTCTTTTATAGATGTTTATTTTTTTTGATTTATTTTAATTGTTTTATCAATGATCGATCATAATAGCTTTATTCTGTCGGTTCTAGACCATTCGCCGCAAGCAACCGCAATCTATGACCATGCTGACCTAAATATTGCGTATGCCAACCAGGTCATGCTTGAGATTTGGTGTGCTGATACATCCGTGATTGGCACCACTCTGTGCAAAGCTTTCCCCAGTTTTGCACAGGAGGGTTTTTCTTCTATTCTGAAAAATGTCTGGAAGACAGGGATTACATATCGTGCGCAGGATGTAGCAGCGACGATTGTAGCTGGGGACAAACACATAAAACGTTTTTTTGATTTTGAATATAAAGCGATCGTTGATGATGCGGGGCAGACCCATGCCATATTGCACACGGCAAGTGATGTCACGGAACGCAATCTCACTAATAGACGTATGGAAAGGCAGAGGGATGAACTGTCGTTGA
This sequence comes from Sphingobacterium sp. UBA6320, assembly GCF_002440335.1. Taxonomy (NCBI): domain Bacteria; kingdom Pseudomonadati; phylum Bacteroidota; class Sphingobacteriia; order Sphingobacteriales; family Sphingobacteriaceae; genus Sphingobacterium; species Sphingobacterium sp. UBA6320. Next base: position 68,382 of record NZ_DJTA01000021.1, read on the forward strand.
GCTATAAACTTGACCGCTTTGCAAATACCTTGGCTCACGATCTCAAGAATCCCTTGTCAGTATTAAAATTAGGGAATGATTTTTTGAGCAGAAATACATATGCCTCTGCTGATGTTACGCAGCGATGGTATAAAAATTTTGCCGAATCGATACAAAATATTGAATCTATTATCAATCAGACGCTCCAGCTTAATGAAGTAAGAGGGGTAAAAAATATAGCTGCACTAGTAGAGATCGATAAAAAGATCGGAGGCTGGATCGATGAGGTAAAGTTAAATTTTCCGGATCAGCACATAGAATTTAAGTTGGGACAATTATATCCTGTAAGTGCAGATAAAGGTACGGTCTATCAAATTTTTGCGAATCTAATCGGTAACGCTGTTAAATACGCCAAGGAAGCAGATGCTTATCTGCACATCTACAGCGAGTCTACGAACAATGGCATCGTGTATGTTTTTGAAGATAACGGGATCGGTATTCCTGAAGATGAATTAAGTCAAATTTTCATGATGCAGGTGCGTGGTAGCAATGCGGCACATCGATCAGGGACTGGAATCGGACTGTCACTGGTCAAAGACCTCATGGAATTTATGGGTGCAACCATCAACCTCTCCAGTGCCTTGGGCAAAGGAACAATCATCCGGTTGTTTTTTCCGCACGGTGTTGAAGAGTGCTAGAAGAAATCGAGCGATTGTTGGGTGATGATTAGAGCACAATCTGTCAGGTCTGCAGATACTTGCGGAAATAGAGGATCATCACGTTTGGAACGGCATGAAAAGTAAAATTTTGTACCAAGTGCATCTCGGTTATGCGCAAAAAAATGGGGTATTTCATTTAGGATACTATAGGCCATTGCGAAGTGTATTGCTTTGTTGTGGTCAAGAACTGAGAGCACTCCCAATAGCTGCCCTATGACCTGCGCGACAACGCTAAATTTGGGTCGAATACGCGTTCTTCTTCTACGCTTTGCGTCAGCGCTACTGACACTTTCCAGTGGTATAGCGCTCATGTAGGTGTCGATACGCTAGTGAGTTGATACAGATCGTCAATCATTGTGCACTTAAGCGCTAAAACCAACTATTTTCAGCTAAACATGTACTTCATCCTTGCAGACAGGTCAAGTTCAAGCTTTTATTGCGATATATGGTATGAGGTAGTCTGACTGCATGAACTTTCATGATTATAGATCGGCTACTAAAATGATCTAATAAAGTGGTAATAGGGGGGGATTTGTGTCTTTTTTATTCATGGAAGGAATTTAGAACGATGGACTGCTCAAATTTAAAATTTTATTAATATATTCAGCCTGTGCCAATATAAAATAAAGATTAACATTATGTTATGGTTTCTTTTTCACTGAGCCTTTTATGATTTTTGATGCTAATATTTAATATTTTTGGTGCCTTGATCAAGTCGATAAGACTTCGTCTGTGATTTCGTAAATTAAATTTTAATGAAGCAATCATCTATTATTGAATCTCTGCGTCAAGAAAATGAAGACGGCTTGGTCGCCATCTACCGGTTATATAATCGTTCGCTACTTTTTTTTGCTCGTAAATATGGTGCATCTGTGCAGGAAGCAGAAGAGGTGGTGTCCGAAGCTTTTCTAAAAGTTTGGGAAAAAAGGACCGAATTTGAACATCTGGATAAGATCCGCTCTTTTTTGTATGTGGTGGTCAAAAATTTGTGTTTGAACCGCAACAGAAAAAGTAGATTTGTTGTGCAGATCGATGACATCACTGATTATGAAGAGGTGCTTGTGGAAGATACGGATTTTTTGATGCAAATCGTGCGTACAGAGTTACTTGCGCAGATAAATCAAGAGGTGAATCTGCTGCCTGAAAAACAGAAAATGATTTTTGAGATGAGCTTTATGGAAGATTTGACCATCGAGCAGATCAGTGCCAAATTGGCGATGACACCAAATGCGGTGTACGCTAACAAATCCCGTGCTTTGACCACTCTCCGCCAAAAATTGGACCTGAAGAATTCCTGTATTTTCTTGCTGATATTTAAAGATTTACTCTAATCTTATGCGCTGCTAAGTATGTTTAGGCGGTTTTTTACTTCTGCTGTATAAACTGATGTAAGGTTTTTCAACTTGTTGTGTTATAAGAGTAGGGACTACTTATTATTTATGCAACACATCGATCAGATCGTTTCTTTAATCAAGGATAAACTGCAAGGAACACTGTCTCCGGAAAAAGAACTGATACTAGAAAAAATACTGCTTGACCATCCGAGATTGAAGGAAATCTTTCAAGAATTTGATTCATCGGAGCGGATCCTTCATGCCGTATCGGAGTATCAGCAGTTTCTCCATGTCCATGCTCAGGAACGGGAAGAGGTTTTATTGCACGATCTCTTGATCAAGGTAAAGCAACAAGGACATCATCAGGGCGCTGATACTTTCCGATATCCGATCAAGAGACGTCGTTATTTATATCTTGCAGCTTCTTGTTTTATGATTTTTTTGCTTGCAGGCTATTTGATCTTGGAGCCGCAAAGGAAATCACAATATCTGCACCATAAAATGATCGCTGATTTTGATCCAGGAAAGAAACGTGCTCTGTTAAGCATGGATAATGGTGAAAAGATTGTCTTGAGCGATGCTCATGAGGGTATAAGTCTGATGGGTGCATTAAGCTATACAGATGGCACAGTGCTAGCAGATGAACGCGAAATTGCTGCTAAAGTAATGACTCTTCGTGTTCCTAGAGGTGGCGAATACCAGGTCGTCCTATCCGATGGAACTCATGTATGGCTCAACGCCGATTCTAAATTGATCTATCCCCAATCTTTTGCAAAAAATCAACGCGAAGTAACCTTAGTCGGGGAAGCGTATTTTGAAGTGAGCATTGACAAGAACCGTCCTTTTATCGTGCATACGGAAGATCAGAAAGTTGAAGTATTGGGTACACATTTTAATATTACAGCTTATCCGGAGGAGGCTGTGTCATTGGTATCACTGGTTGAAGGTAAAGTTAGGGTTTCGCATGAAAACCAGCCTGCGCATCTTTTGATACCGGGACAGCAGGCAGCCTTTAGGGATGGACAGATACAGGTTTATCCTGTCCATATGGAGGAGTTTACCGCTTGGAAAAAGGGTGAATTTATATTTAATAATGAGCCGCTGTCTACGGTTATTCAAAAATTGGCCCGTTGGTATGATGTAGAATTGATCTTGGACGAAAAACTCAAAAATATGAAAATCTGGGGCTCTATTGGAAGAAATAGCCGTTTTAGTCATGTGCTGCGACTGATCAAAATGACCGATGAAGATATCCACTATAAAATTGAAGGAAGGAGGGTAACATTCATGAAATAAATGTACTCAGGGATGTTGAACAAAATACCGGAATAGCGCTAACTATCCCGGGAATAAAGTTCAAGTGATGATAATCGCATATTGTAGATACTATATTTAAACTTAAACCAGTCAAAGGTAATGAAAAAAAATAATCTCGGAATGGACAAAAGGTTCCATTCCCAGCACTTTAAATACTTCGTCATGATGAAATTTTTGATCCTGTTTATTTTCTGTTCTGTTGTGCAGCTTCAAGCAACTGTACGGGCGCAGACGGTCACGATTAAACAAAAAAATATGCCCTTTGTGAAATTCCTAACGGAATTAAAGAATCAGACGGGTTATCATATTTTATGTAAAAGTGACGTCATCAAAGAGGTGAAAAATCTAAACGTCGATCTGAGCAATCAACCGATAACTGCTGCATTGGATCAATTGTTGGCTACCCGTAATCTCCAGTATACGATCGATCAAAAGTCGATTGTGATTCAAAGAAGAAAGGCGACTGTTCTTCCAGATCGGCGCGCTTCGATGCAGGCGGATGTCGACCAGCAGCAGCATTTTTCTGGACGTATTACGGATGTTGCGGGTGAGGTACTTTCGGGTGTCAGTGTTGTGGTGAAAGGGAAGTCGGCGGGCGGTATTGCTACGGATGCTGAAGGACGCTTTTCGATCTTAGCCCATTCTGGCGATGTCGTGGTGATATCTTTTATAGGATATAAAAAGCAGGAAATTGTGCTTGGTAATCAACAGGTCTTGGAAATTCAGCTTCAACAGGAAGAGAAGTTGATGGATGAAGTCGTGGTCGTAGGGTATGGCGTACAAAAAAAGATAAATATGACAGGTGCCGTTGCAACCTTGTCTGGCAAGGAATTGGAAAGCCGTCCGATTACCAATGTCGGTAGGGGACTACAGGGACAACTCCCTGGACTAACGATCCGAAGTCAGAACACAAGTCCGGGAAATGCTGCTCCTGAGATGCGAATCCGTGGTGTAGGGACTTGGGGCGATGCCAATCCGTTGGTGGTGATCGACGGTATACCCGGTGGCAATCTCCATATTTTGAATCCGGACGATATCGAAAACGTGTCGGTGCTGAAAGATGCGGCCTCTTCATCGATATATGGTGTACGCGGAGCAAATGGCGTTATATTAATCACGACTAAAAAGGGAAAGACAGGTACAACGAGTCTCAGTTTCAATAGTTACTATGGACTGCAGACTCCTACTGCTTTACCACATTTTTTAGGTTCTGTAGATTATATGTTGCTGCAGAATGAAGCTAACCGAAATGCCAACCAGGGTCCGACCTACAGTGAACAGGATATCGAAACGGCGCGAAACGGTAGTGACCTTAATTATTTTGCCAATACCGATTGGATCGATGAAGTATATAAAAAGAATGCTGCACAGCAAAATTATAACTTGAGCCTGCAGGGTGGTACAGACAAGAGCAACTACTACGTTTCTTATGGTTACCTAGGCGAGGGGGGACTGGTGGTCGGTGATAATTTTAAAGCGGGACGTCATAATGCGCGTATGCGATTCAATACTGAACTGATCGATCGTATTAAGATCGATGCCAACTTGGGGTACATTGATCGTGGTTATTACGGTTCGGCGTCGGGTACGAGTGCGCTTTCGGGTGCGACTTCCATCCGTCCTTTAGTGCCTGTAAAATTTTCAAATGGAAGCTGGGGCTATCATGGTGGACAAAGTAATCCGGTGGCGGTGGCAACAGATGGCGGTACCAACCGTTTTACTTCGCAAGAAATTACGGCCAATATCGCAGCTACACTTAGCTTGATGAAAGGTTTCGATCTTAGGGGGCAATATGGCTTAGTAAAATATAATTCGAAGCGAAACACGCTTCTGAAGACAATCAATTATTTTAGTCCCGATGATAATAAATTGATCTATCAGACCAATAATCCAAACAGCATCAAGATGGACCATTATTCGGGCACTTATCAAACATTCGTGGGTACGGCCAATTATATAACAAGTATTCAAGATAAACACAATATCACCGGACTGTTGGGGTTTTCAGTAGAAGAGACTGTGGGAAATGACTTTTGGGCTTCAAGACAAAATCTCCCGGTCCAGGAACTGGAATCGCTTGCTGTCGGTACGGACAACCAGTTGAACAGCAGCTCCAGTAACCAGAATGCGTTGATGTCTTTTTTTGGAAGGATTAACTATGACTACAACAGTAAATATCTGCTGGAAGGTAATTTTCGCCGTGATGGTTCCTCGCGATTTCATAAGGATGTGCGATGGAACTGGTTTGGCTCTTTCTCTGCAGGTTGGGTTTTGAGTGAAGAGCAATTCTTTGAAAATATGAAGGGATTCTGGGATCTTGCCAAGATTCGCTTCTCTTATGGTACACAAGGAAATGACAAGGTAGGACGTGATTTCCCGTATATGGCGACCTTAGCTTCTGTACAGATGACCAGTAACAATCCGATCGGCGATGAAGGGCAGGTAGGTTTTAGGCAAACGTTTATTCCTAACCAGTTTATTACCTGGGAATCTGCTGAAAAAACAAATATAGGGGTAGATTTAGCATTTTTAAATAGTCGGTTAAGCTTGACCGGAGAATATTTTATCAATAATACGAATGCGATTATTTTAAATCCGCCGTTGCCCGATGTGATCGGTGTGGGTACTGCTTATCCTGCACAAAATTCGGGATCAGTACAGAATAAAGGATGGGAACTGGTTATGGGCTGGCGTGATCAAATCGGAGATGTTAAATATGCGGCCAATTTTAATCTTTCGGACGTCAAAAATAAAATCACCAAGCTTGAAAATTTCGCGAATAATCTAGGAGATCAAGTTCGATTGGAAGGATATCCATTGGATGCATTTTATGGATTTGTGGCTGATCGAATTGCTCAAGAAAGTGACTTTAATATCGTAGATGGAAAATACGTTCCTAAATTTCCATTCCAAAAGGGTGATCTGGTGGCTCCTGGTGACCTGATTTACAAACCTGCAGATGCAGATGCAACAGAAATAACGGTATTGAAAGATCGTGTAATTCTTGGCAGTGAAATTCCTCGTTATACCTATGGATTTAGAGGTGATCTGGACTATAAGGGGTTTGACTTTAGTTTCTTTCTGCAAGGGGTAGGCAAAGCCGATGGCTATTTGGGCGGCGCTGCACGTCACCCTTTTATTAATAACAGTGCTATGCCTCAAGATGTGCATCTGGATCGCTGGACTCCAGAAAATACCGATGCTTCTTATCCCAGATTGGTTTATATGCGTACTCATAACACACGTCTATCGTCCAAATGGATCGAAGATGCAGCTTACCTGAGGTTAAAAAATATACAGATTGGATATACTTTTCCAAAAGCGATGATGGAAAGAATCAGGGTTTCCAAGTTGAGAATATATTTCTCTGCGGATAACCTATTGACCAAAACTAATTTCTACAAAGGTTATGATCCGGAAATACCTGCTGGTAATACCGGTGGTTATTATCCGCAAGTGAAAACCTATGTTGTCGGCCTCAATTTTAACCTTAAATAGTCAAGATCATGTTACTTCAAAATTATAAAACCCGTACCTTAAAAATGATGCTGCTCGTTGTGGGATTGGCTGCATTGAGCAGTTGTACTAAATTTCTGGATCGCTATCCGCAAGATGAAATTGTGGACGATACGTACTGGAAGACACAAGAGCAGTTGGAAATGGCGGTTACAGCGATATACTCGCGTGTAAAAGCGAAGAATATCGTGGATATGGAAAACTTGGCCGAAAATACGATGTGGCCGACCACAACTGAATATAAAGATATTGGATCTGGTGTATTTCCGGTCACTCAGCCTACAGTGGATGCTGAATGGCGCAATATGTATCGTGATATACGAGAATGTAATGTCTTTTTGGAAAAGTACAAAAATGCGGAAGAAACTACTCCAGGTGCTAATGAACAGCTTGCTGCTGAAGTACGCGTGATCAGAGCTTTGGGATACAGTTTTTTGACGTCTTTTTACGGAGATATTCCGTTGTCTTTGGTACCGCTGAACCCAGGTGATCCTGAGCTCTATGATGGTAGAACGGCACAAGCAGAAGTGGTTGATTTCCTATTGGAGGAGCTGGATGAAGCTGCTGCTGTGCTCCCGAAAGCAATTCCAACAGCGAAAAATCTAGGACGTATTAGCAAAGGTACTGCCCTTGCGTTAAAAGCGCGGATTGCGCTGGCATATGGACGATATGAAATCGCTGAAAAGGCGGCCAAAGATGTCATGGATCTAGGTGTATATAGGTTATATACCACTGGTAGTCCCAAAACTGCTTATCAGGAACTGTTTACACGCAATGGCAAAGTGGCCATGGGGAAAAATCAGGAAACGCTGTTTGCCAGATTGCATAAAATGGATATTATTATGCATAATTTAAGTAGGGAAATTCAGGTCCCTGATCAGTTTGCACGTTTTGTGCCAACCAAATCGCTTGTTGATTCTTATTTAGCATCGGATGGTCTACCGATCGATAAATCACCATTGTATAAAGACGATACTTATGAAGATGTTTTCAAAAATAGAGATCCGAGAATGACACAGACGATCTTGGTGCCGGGTGATAAATGGGGTGGACGATATGATGGGAGACCGATTGCGAGCAATCCGGACCCTACGATCTTCCAAGTTCCTAAATTTAGTCAAGATGGCCGTGGATCGGTAACGACAACGGGGTACTATTATAAAAAATATGTGGAGCTATCTGCTGTTCCAAATTATAACAGAGATGATAATGATATTCATCATATCCGGTACGCAGAGGTATTGCTGACCTATGCGGAGGCGCGAATGGAGCAGGGCAAACTGACCCAGGCTGATCTGGACATTTCGATCAATCTGTTGCGTGATCGTGTGGGGATGAAACGTATGGAGCTTAGTTTTTTAGCACAGCACGGTATGGATATCCGTACCGAAATCCGCAGGGAAAGGCGGGTAGAACTGGTGTTGGAGGGACAACGTTATTTTGATGTCCGAAGATGGAAAGAAGGAAACCGTCTAGCGGCTGATATCGAGGGCGTAAAAGCTTCTTGGTTTCCGCAGCTAGCAAGTGCTGCTTATCGTAAAAATAAAGATGGTTTTTTGGTCGTGCAGTGGAACCGTGCTTTTGAAAATCCCAAAAACTACCTGTGGCCTGTGCCGCAGACACAGTGGGAAAGAAATCCAAATCTAGGACAAAACCCGGGTTGGTAATATAGACCAAACTGCTACTCATAATGGTAGTTCTTTAAATAACCTGGGTGGTAACATGCGGAGAAATAATCCTATTATTCTCCGCATGTTGTGTTTCATGTCGCTATGGGTTGTAGGGTATCTTTTTTTATTCTTGCTCTAGCTCTTTATTATCCTTCTTTATTGATCGCCCAATAGCCTCCGCTTTTACGGGTACCGCAATATTCGATTTTACCTTGTTCTTGTAGTTTTTGTAATTTGCTTTGCAATACTGTGGCCTTGACGTCAAATACGGTCAAATAAAAGGAGAGACGTTGGTTAGGGTGACCCGCAATCAGCTCATACAATTGATCTAAAGATACCGGATCTTCTATTTGCTCCTGTTGGTCGAGCACTCCGGAACTATATTCATCCCTATTTTTGGTCTTTTTTATGATCATATGATCTTCTGCGTTTTTATTCTTTGCACGTTGTGGTCGAGATTTAATATACGTAACTGTAGGTTTGTTAGATCGTGTTCCGATCGCGGTGTACTGGACCGCTTTAATCTTTGTGAGTTCATTATTCGTATATTTTTTCAAATAGGAATAGACATTGCCTGCACTTATTGATAGATTATATCGGAGTTTGAGGTCTTCAATAATATCCTTGGGGCTTCGCGGTGTCGAAAAGTAATCTGTATGCTTGACTAGGTCATCAAAAGTTCTACTATGAACCTTCCTTAAGGTGCTTGTCGTCTTGTCCTCTTTAACTATATGATCGTTACCCGTGGATTGATCCATGAACAATACCTCATTTGGCTGCCTATTGATGTCATCTACCAGTTCAAGCTTGAGGACCGCTTTCTTTTTTGTACCATCATAAAAATATTCAAATAGTGTACTAGGTGTTATCCCAAATGCGATCGCTAATGAACAGATTTCATAGGCATAAAATTGATCATATGATCTATTAAATAAATCGTTGATGCGAGCTTCACTTAAGCCTGTTGCGGCGGAAACATCGCTTTTACTGTTTAAAAATATGCCAAATAGTTTTTCTAATGGACTGCCAAAGGTCTGTAACCGGGTTGACGGCAGGTTTTTAAAAAACTCATAGCACACTACAGTCAGGTCCAATTTTAAAGCATGGGAGACCCTAAAGAACGATTTTGCGGTCAACTGTTGCTCCTCGTTCTCAAGTAGATGCGCAAGTTGATGTATCGTTTTATTGACAATTGATTTGTCAGGATATACCGAGGAGATTTGTGCTCTCAATAAGATCTCGAAAGCACGTACATCGTATTGTTTTGGGTCAATTTTTTTCATTTTAGGCTGATGCTTTAAGGTTGGTCAATTTAGCATAAATAATTAATTTTTTAGCCATTAGTTTTGACACTGGAATATCTGGATGAAAGGATGGAATAAGCAGTTTTTTACGAGCAGGGTGCCATTCATGATATCCCAATCCAGTAGGTAACTGATAGGGTAGCGGGATGTCCACTTATGTTGTGCTAAAGTCAGCGATTTGATCGTGGTTACTTCATTAAAGACAACTATCAATATTGAAGTACAATGGCGTTGGCTCTTGAGATTTTGAGAAAAAATAAGCACGATAAGTTTGAAGCTTATCGTGCTTGGAATTGGAAAACTAATCGATGTTAATTAAGGTAATAGTACTTGGTCAATGACGTGGATCACGCCATTGGTCGTTAATAAGTTCGCTGGCGATATCGTCGCTGCTGTTGCATTTTTATTTCCTTTTACTTTTGCGCCACCAGATAATGAGATCATGACTTTGCCACCATTGACAGTCGCTGGCTGTGCAGCTTCGGTCAGATCACTCGATAAAACACGTCCTGAAATGACATGGTAAGTCAGAATGCTGGTCAATACCGCTGGATCGGCAGCTTGAATAGCCGCAACTGTTGCAAATCCTGCATTTATAAAGGCGTCATTTGTAGGAGCAAATACCGTAAGTGGACCTGTTCCGGATAACACTTGTGCAACATTGGTCGAACCTTGGCTGGCTCTTAATACAGCAGCTACTAAAAAAGTGAAATTCGAATTTGCTTGAGCAACCTGTACAATATTGCCCGTGGGTGGCATCAAAACCGTATTGATCACATGAATCACACCATTAGTAGCCATCACATCAGCTTGGGTTACTGCCGCGCCATTGACAAAAACACCATTGTTGTTTTTAGTAATAAATACATCAGCTTCTGCTTGGGTTTTGACAGCTGTATTGGCTGCATTTGGAAGTGATGATGAAACCGTCTTTTGACTTAAAACATGATACAATAAGATCTTCTTTAGATCGGCTACTGGTAATGCTTTAATTTTCGTTTCGGAATCCAAGCCTGCAGCCACAAAAGCAGCATTGTTAGGCGCAAATACAGTAAATGGTCCATTTCCTGCTAATACATCAACTAGATCCGCTTGGATCAAGGCAGACTTCAGTAAAGAAAAATCTTTGTTTGTACTAACGATCGCAGAAATAGTGGTTACTTCTTGTTCTGGATGATCATCATCTTTACAAGAGCCCATAAAAATTAACGTCGCTATGCCCAGGATAGCAGCTGACTTTTTGAAGAGTGTAAAATTTAATTTTTTCATCATTTAGTATATTTATATACTAAATTACAACCAAACATCATACCAAAGGAATTAAAATAGCCTTTATTTCTTTTGATTTTTATTTCTTCTTTCGATATGGTATATATTAATACTATTTTTAATGCCAATTAGGACAGATAATTATAATTATTGAAAAGTTGGATTTTCATTTATTCCCATACAAGATAACTTAATTCCATTATTTTTAAATAGAGGGTACGTGCATTTTAGGGTTTATTTCATTTCTTATTTGGATTGTATCTAAATTAAGTTAAATTTGTCGAGCCAGTGAACGATATGAGCGATCAAAATAAAATATTGTCTTGTAAGTCAATCGATGCCAAGAGCTTCGAACAGATTTATATACGGTATTGGGATCAAGTTTTGCAGTATGCGATCTGTATTGTCCATGATGAATCTTTGGCAAAGGACATGGTGCAGCATGTTTTTGTGTCCCTCTGGGACAAGAGAAAAGAGCGTCAGATTGAACATATCGAAATTTATCTCAAAAGGGCGGTAAAATATGCCGCATTGCACGAAATCAAGAAAAGATTGATTATTGATGATAAAATGGATCTGAATGATGTTGATATCATCTCCGATCAGGAATCCGATCAGGACATGATGTATCAAGATCTTCATCTGGCCATCGATCATATGATGACAAAGCTCCCCTCCAAGAGTAAAGATATGTTTGTGCTTAAATTTAGAGATGGGCTAGACAATAGTGCCATTGCTGATGCGCTAGACCTATCCGAAAAAACGATTCGTAATAAACTCTCTATTTGCCTGAAATCGGTTAGAATGAACCTGAAAAAAGTAGGTTTTTAAGGCGCTTTATTTCCTTATTTATATTAAGTATAAATAAATCGGGACAATTTCTATAAAAACGACACTATACTCATATAGGGTGTTCGTCAATCACCATCAACAGATATCCTAATTTCCTTATGACAGCATAAGAAGGAATGGCGTCTTGCTCTTTCCACTGATTGGAAAGCGGTGTGCATTCCTGTTATTCTGTGAGGTACCAACAAAATGAGGTGTTTTTTAAAAAGTTGTAAACATTGGGAAAATTTAAAGCGATAATAAAACAATTAATGCAAGCTAAACAATTATTTTTAACAGGATTTTTTTTACACATCTCGCTCTTACTGTGTGCACAAAAAATAGAAACGTTTAATCTTTCGGGTTACGTAAAAGACACTTTTGGAAAACCTATCGCTGGTGCGACTATCTCGATACAGGAATTGGATTTGGGAACAACCAGTGATGTCGATGGATCCTACCAATTCTTGAAATTAAAGCAGGCACATTTCAATGTGCGCGTATCAAGTGTCGGTTTTCACTCGGACACGAGGAAGATTAATCTGGCGACAAACACCAATACCTTTTTGGATTTCCAGCTTCGTCGGGATGAAAAATCACTCGATGAGGTCTCTGTTGTTGGGAAAACCTTAAACCAACGTAAGGTGCAGGAAATAAAACAGTCGGGCTATGCGGTCAATGTGATCGATTTAAATACACAGGTGGATAAGGTGGCTGATCTCAATCAGCTATTGAGACGCTCTCCTGGGGTGACCATTCGTGAAGACGGGGGAATGGGGTCTGACTTCTCCTTTAAAATCAATGGCTTGGATGCCAAAATATTTATCGATGCGGTACCCATGGAAAATTATGGGAGCTCCATGACCTTAAATAATATTCCGGTCAATTTAGTTGACCGTATTGAAGTGTATAAGGGTGTTGTGCCGGCTTACTTGCCAACGGATGTGTTGGGAGGTGCTGTCAATATCATCACCAAACGTAGAAATAAACAATTTTTTGATTTTAGCTATGGTTATGGCTCTTTCAATACCCACCAAGCCTCCTTGATCGCCAATATGCGGGATGCAAAGACCGGATTGATGGTGAAAGCGGATGCGTTTTTCAACCATTCGGACAATAATTATAGGATGTACAGCAATCCGAAGTATGGGATTAATCTCGACGGATACTTCAAATCCTTTGTTGATGAAGAAACAGGGATCGTGCAGAATCAGTTGGTGAAAGTCGATCAAGCGCGACGTTTTCATGATGCTTACACCTCGGGAATGGGAAAAATAGAGGCTGGTTTTGAAAACGTGAAATGGGCAGATCGTCTCCTTTTTGGACTGGGCTATTCGGAAAATAACAAGCAAATCCAAATGGGATCCAATATCAAATCGGTATATGGTGGTCGATGGTCTGAAAATAAGTTCCTGACTCCAAGTATCCAGTATCGTAAAAATGGGCTCTTCCTTCCGGATTTATATGTGGATATTTTTGCAAGCTATGGTGATAGCCGGACCGATGTAAGGGATACTGCAAAATATATCTATTACTGGTCTGGGATACCGCAAAGTAATGGCACATTCAAGGATGAAGCTTATGATCAGATTGTCAACAAGAGTTATATCGCAAAGACCGATTTTTCTTATAATCTGAATAAGCAAAAATCGCAAGTGATCAATTTGAGCTATAACCTCAGTACCAATCAGCAAAAGAATTTTGATCTAATGAAAACTGAGGAGTATCGGGAAATCAACAGCAGGCCCAAACGTCTAAATAAACACCTGATCAACTTGGCTTGGCAGGGGCAATGGCTCGATGGAAAACTAAGTTCTGTGGTATTCTTTAAATATTATGGTATGGATAACAGCTATACGGCAGATGAGCGGAAATACGATAGTGAGGGCAATCTGATTGCAGGTGATGTGGTCAAGTATGACAACTATAAAGATTATAAAAGCGGTGGCTTGACCTTAAGATATCTCTTGAAGAAGGATATAGGTATCAAAACATCGATTGAAAAATCATATAAATTACCTTCGGTAGAACAGCTCTATGGTAACGTAGTCTATGTATTGCCCAATATTGACCTGAAACCTGAAGAAGCGAATAATGTAAATCTCGGTGTGTTTTATAATGGCTATTTTCAGGATAAGCATTTTATCAATTTAGATGTCACTACGTTCTTACGCAACACCAATAATTATATCCAGATGGTCAGTGCTGGTAATTATTATCGATACTCCAACTTGGATGGAGCACGATTGTATGGGATCGAGTTTGACGCTAAATATGGCTATAAAGATTTATTTCGGGTCGATGTCAACGGGAGTTATGATAAAGCAATTGTAACCAAATTGCAAACCGATGAATCTATTGATCCGGCAGCATCCATCCTACACAAACAACTGCCCAATAGACCGTATCTGTATGGAAATGTGGATATTTCAATTGGAAAAAATGACTGGTTGGGAATGGGAACCCGTATTGAACTGACCTATATGAATCAGTATACGCATAAATTTTATATGAGTTGGGAGAACCTAGCATCGCAATCGACCAAGCTCTATATTCCGAATCAAGATGTGCATTCTGCGATTTTGTCTTACTCTTGGAAGCATAATAAATACGGGATTTCTATGGAAGCTAGAAATTTTACCAACGAAAGACTTTACGATAATTTTGGACTGCAAAAAGCAGGTCGTGCATTCTATACAAAATTGAGAATGTCCATATTTTAATTTAATTTTTAACAATTATACTATACAACTATGCGTTTTTTTAATACTTATTTTAAAAAATCATGTCTAATGGCCACTGTGGCTTTAAGTTTTGCTGCCTGTAAAAATTCTTCTGATCATCCGGCTCCAGAAGAGATCACGAAAGACTCGAAGTATGGTGTAACCATACAGGTGGAAGCAGCAGGTGAAAAGCACGATTATATTTTACCGGTAGAAGATCTGATGAAAGAAGGTTCGGTATCACCTGTAGGATTTGGTATTGACGTAACAGGAAAAATAGACCAGACCTATGGTGTACGGGAGGGATCCAATATTTTTATAACGGAAGGTAATGCTGTTTTTAAATATTCGGTCGCAACGGGTGATATTGTTGAAAAAGGAAATGCGGTAGTTTCTAACCCGGGCAACTATATGGGGATGATGAAATCCGCATTTATGGATGGCCGTTTAAACTTTATCAATTGGGCGGCTCAATACAATGCGACAACGGAAGCTATTGATAAGCGCTTATTTATTATCGATACAGCAACGATGATCGTGAAGGGCGAATCGGCATTGAATTTTAAAGTTCCTGCGATTGCTAAGGCGGGTAAACCAAATGAATTTTATGAAAAATCAACAATCCAATTGTCTCCAACTAGTTTAGGTATCAGAAATGGTAAGATCTATGTCGGATTTTTATACCTAACGCCGGAGTGGGCTGCTCCAGCAAAGCAAGTCGCTTATGTATTGACTGCAGATTATCCGAGTTTGCAAAATCAAAAGATTGCATCTAATGATCAATATGGACATACAACAGGTACTTGGTATCAAACAAAATCAAGTTTCTTTGATGAAAGTGGTAACTATTATTTCACGACGATCCGCGAGGATAAATTCTACACCTTGTTGCGTGTCAAAGCAGGTACTACAGAGATCGATCCGGATTATGCCTTTGATCTTTCCAACTACAGCTTATTTTCGGAAGGATTTATGGGGCAGCAATCGGATCAGCATACTTACCTAAAAGACGGAAAAGCACTATTGGGCGCTTATATTTTTGATATCAACAAGAAGGTGATGGTCAAAAATCTGAATGATTCTGGATTAGGGAAAGTTCAAATTGTACCTTCCAACGGTGTACTAATCGAGGGTAGTAAAGCATATGTTTTTGTTAAAACTGTAGATTCTCAATGGTATATCGCTTGTTATGATACCGATAAAAATGAATTTAAAAGAGGAATTCAAATCAAAGGTGGTATGACATCGGCATACGGTATCGTTAAATATTAATAAACACGATCAAAAGAGCTTTATGCTTTTTTAGCTATGTAAAGAGGTTATCTTTTTGAGATAACCTCTTTTTATGTTTTATTATAAACGTTTATCAACTGAGGTAGTGTTTTTAATATGATGCTTAATACCGTTTTTAAAAACGGATCATCTGTTTTTTCATATTGGCAATTTGAGCAATTTCTGTTATTCCTCAATCTCCTATTTGTTCAAGGTATTCTAATAGGTTTAGAGTATGTTGTTCCCGACTGATTGGAATTACTTCTGAGTACAATTGGCTGCATGGAAGAAGCCGCTTTATTGAATAACCTAAGATGCATTATTGTACTGTACTGACTCTTAGGTCATAATCCTATATGACTACGCTGTCCATATTCGTAGAATTGAAACATATAGAATCCTTTATACCTTTTATTGACTTGTTTTTTGATGGATGATATACATGCTTTGGCTGTTTGAAGAATAAAAAGCAAATCCATTGGGGGAAATGTAAAATGACGGTCGGAATGTTATTGCGGGATAGGATGATTCTACAATGGTATAAAA
The DNA here is from genome assembly GCF_002440335.1 of Sphingobacterium sp. UBA6320. Taxonomy (NCBI): domain Bacteria; kingdom Pseudomonadati; phylum Bacteroidota; class Sphingobacteriia; order Sphingobacteriales; family Sphingobacteriaceae; genus Sphingobacterium; species Sphingobacterium sp. UBA6320. Next base: position 84,859 of record NZ_DJTA01000021.1, read on the forward strand.
TCTATTTTTATAATTGTCAAATTTTTCTTTTTCCACCGCAATATGAGGACTGAAAAAATTAAAGTCATTTTCTCCAATTTTTGTTTGAAAAAAAGCTTTACCTCGCCAGTTCGTGACGCTAAACCCCGGACTTCCGCCTCCAATATTATGGCTATATTTTAATTTTTCTTCTGGATGAAAATGCACAAAATTAACATTTTCGGGTAGATATGGATCTATTTCTCCTGTCCAAAAAACATCCTTTCTGAAGCGATTGGCTGTCTCCTGATCATCAGGACTTTTGTATTCCGATACTTTTTGCCACAACAGGTACCATTGCTTGTTTTCATGATAGAAAAACTGCATATAGTATTGATCATTTTTGGTCACATTTTTTAAAAACCAATATGGTACATTCTTTTTTACCTGTTCAATTTTTTTATTTACTTTTTCTTCGTTCCAATTTAGGTCTTGATTTAAAATTTGAATAGCATGTCTTGAGGTATCGCCATTTTGAGGCCAAGTAGTATAGTAAGATTGATCATCAGTGGTGAAAATTATAAAATCATCAATGAAATCGGGCCAGTATTGATTTAGGTTTAACTGTAAGCTGTCTTCAACAGTCCCGTTGTTTTTTATCTTATAATAAACCATATCACCTTGGGTTTTCACATTTTTTTCGGCATCACAAGAAACAATGAGTTGGTTATTGACGGACTGAAATATGCGTATCGGATTGGGTGAACTTGAACTCGATACTTGGGTTTTACAAAATAATTTTACCTCGAAAATATCAGAACGATAATTTTCATTGATTTCTTGAACAGGTACATATGCGGAATCCAGTGGTTGTTCGTTACGTTCTAAAATACCATGACAGGAATAAGAAAAAATTGAAATGAGTAAAGTGATGAAAGTGGAGGTGTTCACAGATTTATCTTGCATGTGATATGATTAACATCTTGTTTTAGATTATGTAGAGAAATTGTCTTTTAAGCTCCTTCAATCTTCATTAATAAGGCTTATTTAGATAAATATTCAATATTTATTAAAAAAATCTTCACGTTCAACTAAATCTGGGATTAGCTGTAATTTGCTTTTTTCCCAACTCTGAAAAATTTCTTTTGGAATTTTCATTTTTAAGAGACTTATTATGGGGTGTCCTGACTGAATTCCCATTGACCATCTTTTCTGATTTTTTAAGAAACTAGACAAAATAAAATCTGGAATAATATTATCCTTGGTAACAGAAAATCCCCGATCTGAAATGATAACCTTAAATACATAATCGGAATATAGTTTTTTATTCGTTAATACACCTGCCTGATTCAGAGAATCCAAATAATTAATCCACTGCAATTTGAAATTCTTTATCCCTTTTGGGGGATGAAGAGGAGCTTCAACTGTTTCAAAAACCACGCTTGTTGTATCAATAATTGATTTTTCTTGTGCTTTAATCAATGTGGTACATAGCAAACTGACGAAAATACAGGTAGCAATAATTTTAGTCATAATTTTTTTATTAAATACTTCTTTTTGGATCTATTCGCGACCCAATTTGTTCTTCAATAACAAATTCAAGCTTTTATAGTATTAAGTTTATCTAGCCGTTTTATTTGCTTGAGCTGATTGAGTTAAACCCTATAAGAGGTCGACCGACATCTCCGTATAATATCCTTAAGACAATCCATGATGGTGATTGATAACAAATCAAAATATTATAAACTATTCGACAAGTTGACAGACCAAATATAGCTATTGCTATGCTTTTTTATAAAGGAATATCATTCTATTTGAAGTAGAATGATCATGATTAATGCGTGTCGATTTTTCTCTTTTTATTTCATGATCCACGTATTTGCGGAGTAATTCATAAATACGACCAGATTCGAGGACAAGTTCAAAATCTTTTGCAAAATCGATAGCCATTTCAGCAATTGATCTTGGTGTATGGAAATAATCTGTATGAAAAATAATGTATTTCATCATATCACGTTCCCATTTGTTGCCGGATCCGATGGGTTTGGTAACAAATTTATCTCCCTCATCTTTTAACAGCTTATTTTTGGCAAGCACGTATTTTATTTGAAATTCTTGGGCATGTTTAATGACCTTTGGATTAATGGACAATGCTTGATCGGAATTGAAAAAATCAGTAAGCGTAATTTGATAAGCGTCGCATATCTTTTTCAATGTTTCGACCGAAATTCGAATGGTTCTGCTATGGTAAGTTCTGAAATTACGGTATCCAATCTTTGCATATGCAGCAAATACTTCAAGTTCCAATTCTGTTGCTTTCATCATTTCATTGAAACGGTCTGAAATAAATTTTGCTAACTCTTTATTGACTGTTTTTGCCATTATGTTGTATGTAAAATATTTTTGTTCATTATATTTGTATATTTCATACAGTTTTATTATGTTTGTATTACAATCAGTTGACTGATTGGAGTCTCGATACCGAAACGGCAAATTTCAATAGACACGAGGCGTAGGGTTTGCAGCCCCCCAGACTTTTTGTATTTTTACAAATAGAAGGGGCAAGCTCCCTATTCGAAACTGTGTCTAAGGTTCTTTGCCGTACCAGGTGTCAGTGTAGAGTAGGGGCTTACCTTGTTTATGTTAAGCCTGATTACTCGACTACAGACTCATTTTCATTGAATACATATTTTAACCAATGATATGATGAAAAGAAAAGAGCTTAAAAATCCAATTTTATGGCAGCCGACTCCAGATCGGGAAGGGCATCATGCCATTGATACATTGCTAAAAAACAAGCTTCGAGAACCGGAATAGTTTGCAGATTCTTAAAAACCAAGAAGGACCCATCTACCTGTGTAGGGCGATGAAAGCTGGCGATAATGGTTTGCTGCCATGTTGAGAGCCCTGACCTTGCTGGTTTTGCCGATTCATTTATGCAGTCTCGTATGCTATACCAATCAATTTTTGTTCTTTTATTCTTGACACATTAAAAGTAATGAATTATTTATTGTAAGCAAAGCTATATTTGCTTGTTGTATAGAAATTCTGCATATTTGAATCGGATTTTATTTCAAATACATGCATATAAAAGCGCGATGACCAAGTTAACCCTTGACGAGAACTTAAAAATGTATTTTTTTAATCTTAATGATTAGCCGCAGAGGCTGTCTTGGTGACACGAAGATTTCTTAAGTATTGATCGCAGGACTGCGCCTACTGTAATCTTTAGCATGATGCTCATATTAATAGGGAAAGTTACTCGCGATCATCGATGGAAAAAATATGTTTTTGTGCTTCTTAGGGCGTAAGCTGATCATGGATCAGAATATAAATGATACGTCGCGGTAAATTAATGAAACACCATGCAGCTATGATCCTTGAGATGCTGATCTGTAGGAATATGAAAAATAAGGTTTGAGTGTTTATAAATCCCCTTTCTGCCGAGGGTAAACAAATGACTTTGGGATCGAGTCTCCCTCGGTATGAATGGGTACATTAGAGCTAGCAATCAGATAGATCACGATAATGAGTAAACTTTATACATATATTCCGGTTGATTCATTTAAATGTTATCAAGTCCGGATCTTGAAACAGAAAAGGAGGTCGTGAATGAAATGGAATGATATTCGTCTTTCGTGTGTAGGAGGTACCACCTGTTCGATCGGAGCTAGTTTTTCGTTTTGAAATCTTGCTCAAACAGCGATGATGCCCGCTTTAGGTATGCTGATCAGCTTTGTGACCAGTCGATTCTTTGTCAAGTTGAATAGGAGAGAATGCTAGAAAGGTAATGGAGTAAGACTAACGATTAACGAATAGTGCACTAAATTGGGTATAGCTCAAAGGTTAAAAATATTCCGTTAGGATGTCTCTAATCCAAAAATAACAAATAAGACTGCCCCAACTAAGTAGAGGCAGTCTTTTAACAGGAGATCAGTGGTATGTTAATAATTTTTATTTTGAACTAAACTTCCTTTTCCTGCATCAATGGCACTTTGCGGTATCGGCCAAAGTTCATTTTTACCAGCAGTGAAGGTTCTTTTTTCCACTAGGAATCGATCGGTTAAATTTGTAAAAGTAACTTCACCTGTAGTGGCATTGACGGATCCTTTGGATAGACTTCCGTATACGGTTGCATTCATCACATCGTTGGCAATACCCCAACGGATAATGTCAAATCTGCGTCTACCTTCACCGGCTAATTCAACTCTAAATTCGCGCCTAACCAGCTCCCTTAACTTGCCTTGAGAGGCATATTCAGATTCATTTACTTTAGGTAAACCTGCTCTTACTCTTACCTTGTTGAGTTGATCGTAAACGGTCGCATTAATTTGATTTAGTTCAATTTTAGCTTCAGCATTTAGCAGTAAAATCTCCGCATATCTCTGTACAATAATATTCACGCCTACATTCCACACATTACTATAAGATGAAGGGTTTTGAAGATATTTACGGTAATTATATCCTGAATTAGATGCGTTATCTGCACTTGCCGGATGATCTTTGGTATCGCCTAATGGGTCGAAGTATTTTCCAGCATACAATGCTCCTGGGTAGACGATCGTAGCAGCTAGTCTTGGATCTCGATTATCATAAGGTTTAGCAGGGTTGTAAGTCGTAGAGGAAGCAATAGTTTTTCCGTCCTTCGTTTCGTAAGCGTCTACCAGGCTTTGGAGCGGAATAATCGAACTCCAACCTCCAATGGTATTCGGCATCATAATACCCAGCTCGGTATAACCAAATGTATTTTCGATGTACTGGATATCTGAAATGACTTCTAAGTTATTTTCGTTGGCAGCCTCAAACAGATTGGCATAGTCATTAAATAATTGATAATGGTTGAAATCTATGATTTGCTGCGTTGCCTTCAAAACATCAGCATGTTTATTCTGAAAAGCATAAGTTCGAGCTAAAAAACCTAAGGCTGCGCCTTTGGTCATTCTTCCTTTTTCAGCTTGAACGACAGGTAGATCTGCTGCCGCGGCTGTTAATTCATCTTCGATAAATTTAAAAACCTCTGCCCTTGGGTTTGCAGGAACTGCGGATTCTTCAATGGTTAAGGTTTTGGTGATTAAAGGCACGTCACCAAAAAGAATAGCTAAATCTAAATAGCGATAAGCGCGCAGTGTTTTGACTTCTGCTATTAATCGTTTCTTTAAATCTGCCGCAATTGGAGCTTGATCAATATGCTCTAAAATCCAGTTTGCCCTTCTAATATGTGTGTAGGTGTATCTGGAACTCGCATTACCTGGGTTTGTCGGGTTGAACGATCCATTACCGATCTGTTGAAAGCCTTCATGTGAAAAATCATTATGTGAATTGTCTGAGGCACAATCCATGTAAAAGATCTGACTTCCGGACTCCCATCCATTATATAATCCCGTTACCGCAAAAAGCGTTTCTTTTTCTGACGTCCAAAACGTTTTTTCACTTAATCGGTCTAATGGCTGTTGGTCTAATGACTCGCAAGAAGCTAATCCTAAGGCACATGCCAATACGATGTATTTATATTTACGTAACATTCTTTTTCTTTTAAAAGTTAACATTCAAACCAAAAATATTGGTCTTTACCTGTGGGTAATAATTTCCTCTTGAATCTGCTGGTGCTTCTGGATCAAATCCATTGGCAAATCCTGTAATTGTCAATAAGTTTTGACCACTGTAGTATACTTTTGCTCCTTTGATACCAATTTTGTTCAATACACTTTGTGGTATATTGTATCCTAATGTGATGTTTTTCAAACGGACATAACTTGCATTTTGAACCCAAAAATCGGAAGGATTTGTGGAGGCCGAATTTTGACTCCATGAAGTTAGCGCACGAGGCATCGATCCATTTGGATTATTGACAATATGGAAACGGTCGGCATAAATTTCTGTTGGTTTATCCGAACCGGTAATGCTACCTAAGGCTTCACCCCAGAGGTATCCTTTTACATCAGCAGCTCCTTGCCAAAACATGTTGAGATCAAAATTTTTGTAGGAGAAATTCGTCGTAAGGCCGAAAATAAATTTAGGATCAGGTGAACCTAAATAAACACGGTCATTTCCATCAATTTTACCATCACCGTTTTGATCTTTGTAGATTAAATCGCCTGCACCAACATCACCCGTTACACCTTTAACTTTTGAATCCACATATTCTTGATCGGAACGGTAGATACCCAATGTCTCATAACCATAAAATGAACGAAGTGGTAAGCCACGATCACGGACATAAAAAGTAGAATGTGGCTCCGCAGCATCTGATTTCCACTCTAGGATCTCATTCTTAATATAAGATGCATTTGCACCGATGTCAAATTTAAATTCTCCAGCTCTGTTAGCATAATTTGCTTGAACTTCAAGACCTCTATTTCTAACTTTTCCGGCATTTTGAGTCGGAGAAGGAAGTCCAAATTGAATTGGTATAGGTAAAGTTGTATATAAACGATCGGTCGTGCGATTGAAATAATCGATTACAAAACTCCACTTGTTTTTAAAGTTTAAATCTAAACCGATGTTGGAACTGACCGATCTTTCCCACAGCAAAGCTGGATTTGCGGCAACAGAAACGGTGCCTCCAGACGACAAGGCATTGCCAAATGCATAGTTAAAACCAGAGTTGATGGTATAAATGCCTGGATACCACTCGTCGTTGGTCGGGTAAGCGTTTTCGCCTACACCAGTTAACGTTTGATTACCTAAGATACCCCATCCGCCTCTAAGTTTTAATTCAGATATGGAATTTGCTAAACTTGAATTTTGAAAGAAATTTTCTTGTGCTATGCGCCATCCTGCAGAGAATGATGGGAAGGTATTCCACTGATTGCTACTGACAAATCTGGATGAACCATCTCGTCGCACATTGGCTTCAAATAAATACTTATCAGCAAACACATAATTGATACGACCAAAATAGGATCTTAAAATCAATTTTTTAGCTCCACCATTTGCCACTTGTCCAGATGGGTCTCCTAGTACTAATTCTTGCAATTCAGTGCCTAAAAAGTTCTGACGGTATGCACTTGAAAAATCAGCACGTCTGGTTTCGTCCATAAAACCACCTAACACATTAACTTGATGCTTGCCAAAAGTCTTGTCGTAGGTTAGTAAGGATTGAAGCGTCAATAATTCTTCTTGATTGTTATAAACCGTTAAGTTATTTACACCTTGTTTTTGACTGGGTAACCCCGTGGTGTTATCATAGAATTGAATTTCCTTTACAAATTTTGAAGACATATTATCTCTAGGCTGGAAACTCACGACCTGTTTAAATTTAAGCCCTTCTACAATTTGGTACTCAGCGGATACATTGATGTTGGCATGTTTATAGATCATGGCATCAGTCGATTTCATGTCTAACCAGGCAATGGGATTTCCATCGCCATAATAGCCATAATATCCATTGGAGTATTTATAGGGAATAAAAGAGGGGATGCGGTTGGCTTGTCTAAAAATTTGAGCCATATCTCCTGTATATGGATTTACAGGCTCGTTGATTCGTTGATAGTTATAGGATAAGCCTAAATTCATCGAAAGCTTTGACGTAATTTTAGCTCCCAGATTTGTTCTAAAGTTATAACGGTCGGACTTAGCGACGTCGATAACACCTTTCTGGTCCATGAAACCCAAAGAAGCCATGTAATTTACTTTTTCGGTAGCACCAGAATACTGCAGATTGTGTGACTGCTGTAGACCGCTTCCAGAATATAATAAATCTAACCAATCGGTATCGGGATATTTGTCGGGATTAGATTTATTTTTGAATCCTTCTAAGTCTGCTTCTGAAAATCGCAGTGCTAATTTTTGATTTGCTAATGCTTCATTCAAGATAACGGCATGATCGTATGATCGCATATATTTGGGTAAGCGTGTCGGATCTTGCCAGCCCGCATAACCGCTATAGGTTAATTGCGGATCGCCCATTTTCCCTTTTTTTGTGGTGATTAAAACAACCCCATTGGCCGCTTTAGATCCATAAATTGCCGCACTAGGACCATCTTTTAGGACAGAGATGTTTTCAATATCATTGGGGTTGATATTGTTCATGGAGCTCTCAACACCGTCTACCAAAACTAAAGGGTTGGCATTGTTGGTAGTACCCAGTCCACGGATACGAATCGTTCCGCCGTCTTTGCCGGGTTGTCCCGAGTTTTGAATGATCGTGACCCCCGCAAATTTACCTTGTAATGCCGTTGACACATTGGTTACCGGACGATCTTGTAGATCTTTACTGCTGATTGCTTGTACTGCTCCAGTTAGGTTCACTTTTTTCTGGGTTCCAAAACCAACAACTACAACTTCATTCAACGTTTCGTTGGATTCGGTAAGTTGTACAGACATATTGGCTGATGTGATGACCTGTTCTAATTTTTCAAATCCAACTAAAGAAAAAACTAAGGTTTGGCCCGACTTAGCTTGGATTGAAAATTTTCCTTTATTATCCGTTGAAGTCGCTAATGCAGGATTTTCTTTAACAGTTATCGTGACACCGTTAAGGGGACCGGAACTGGAAGATACTGAGCCCGAGACAGCTTGCTGCTGGTTGAGCTGAGATTGCATACTGTTATTATCTGCATGATTTGCACGTACATGATTGGGCAAAGTCAAAGCCAACATGAGGGCAGATGTCATGGGATAAAAGCTAGTTACAAAAAAAGGTTTAGTAATCTTTTTTATCATAATGTATTAATTAGTGTGTGTGGTTTAGTTATGATTTGACATCATAAGTGTCCAAAATACACCAAAAAAAATTAAAACAAAAGGAGTGCAAAAAGACAATCGATTGCGTAAAATGAGGCGTTCAATATTTACAATTTAAGATTAAAAACATATTCTTACCTGTCTTAGCTTGGGACAAGGATAATCAAAAACGCCTATATTTTGCTGAGATTTTATTCATGTACGTAGCTTGTTTTAAGACCAAGCAAGCTGTTTTTTTGGGTAACTAGGTCAGGTACTCCTATCTCCTTGCGCCAATTAATTTGATATACCTGAACATGTGTACACACTGCTCTATGCATAAGCATGGCCTGGGGTAAAAGGTGAAATATAGCTGATGTTGCTACAGAACAATCAGTCGATGGAATCTGGAATATCGCTGCATCACGCTGTCATTATGATGTTAAAGGGTCACTGTGTTACGATTGTGAGGACTATTAAGTGAGTAGCAAACGACCTTCTTGGTCTTTTGATGTAACATCTTATTGTTTTGCAATTGAACATGGAGTTGTTACCTTTGTGCGTTTTCAAATGTTGACTCCGAGTTAACCGTTTTTTAAACAAATTAATCCGCTTTTAAATTAAGTACCCATTTCATGACAGTAAGAGTTCTGATTTTTATCGCCCTAGCATTTACTTCCTTTTCATTGGCCGCTCAGGTGACTCCTCGTATTTCAAGTTCCTTAGATTCCAGTAAAGCGACCGGTTCGGGCAAGCCTAGATTGATCTTTCAGCTTGAACATGAAAGTGGTGGCGAATTGAAGATGAATGAACGTACTAAAGAGACACTGGCTGATTCTTATTACAATGGCATCAACTTTCGCATTGGTTTCCAGAGCCAGTATAAAGATTCGGTGCAGAGTGTGTACAATGAATTGTACCATTACCCCATCTATGGTATTGGTGTGTACAGCAGTACCTTTGGTCAGGAGCATCTTGGAGACCCCTTTGCAGTATATGGATTCGTAGCGATTCCGATCGCTCCAAAAGTAAATAGTAAATGGAATTTTAACTATCGCATTGCACTGGGTTTATCAGGTCGATTTAATCCTTATAATGAGGAAGAAAATCCATTGAACTTGATCATTGGAAGTAAAAATAATGTATATATCGATCTGGGTGTACAGGCCAATTATCGATTGAGCTCAAAATTTCAACTGGGTGCTGGACTTGCGTTCCATCACTTTAGCAATGGTGCCTTGGCATTGCCCAATACAGGGATCAATTTGTTGCCCTTAAGCCTATCGGTTTCCTATAGTCCATCAAGCCAACCTTTTGATTTTAGAAAATCGGTGATCCGTCCAATGGATGATAAACAGGAGCTTCGCTTTAATTATGCTTTTGGATTTAAGCAGATCGACCGTGAAAATGATAAACAATATTTTAAATCAACACTCGGTGCTTACTACAGCAAACATCTGGGCTATAAGTGGCGCATCGGTGCAGGAATGGATGCTTTCTATTCGGCAAGCGGTCACGACCAAAAAGTGGCGGGAGACAAAGCGGGTTCGTTTGGAGCATTGTTCTCGTATGGTCCTGCGTTTTATATCGATCATGTGCTCAACCCCAGATTATATTTAAATGGTAACGTGGGCGCTTATTTGCACCGCAACAAATTTAATGGGGAGAGCAGCCCGATCTACCTCAGGGCAGGGGTGCGGTACAAAGTGTATCGTGATATCTTTACGGGAGTTTCCATTAAAGCACATGCTGGAAAGGCTGATTTTATCGAGTGGACCATGGGGTATGGGCTTCAGTTAAAAAAGAAAAAAAACCAGTAATACGTATTGCTTAATGAGCATGAGTTGAATGGCTAAATTTTAATGGTTTGATCCATGTCCATATTTCTTTTAGGAATTAAGAGGTTCATATTCGTGAGTGGATCACTACATGAGGTGTACTATCAATATGATCATCTGATATATGAAGACATTTAGCATGGATAGGATAGCTTTTAAAGCAGATTCCAGAATATCATGATGATGGAACATATCTATAAGGAGGATTTCAGAGATTTTCAGACAGCTCTGAATAAAGATGAAGTCAGATCTATTTTAGTTGGTGGGTGTACCGTTATTTTGCATGTTTATTTTCGTACAACTGATGATAAAGAAGGTGCCCTCTTATGGCGCACCTTCTTTATCTAAAATAATAGCGAAGTTAAAATGGGGTTATTTTTAAAGGGCTAAACTTGCGTGTTATTATTTTAGAAGTTCTGTTAAAGCTTGATCTAGACTTGCACCACGCATATTATGTTTAATAATACGACCTTCTGAATCGATCAAAAGTGCATAGGGTATACCTTGGATATCATAGCTTTTGGCAATTTGACTATCGAAACCTTCCCGTGCATTATACTGATTCCAGGTCATATGCTCTTCGGCCATAGCCTTGGTCCAGTCTTTTTCCTTCTCATCCAAGGAGATGCTGACAATATCAAAACCCTTATCTTTCCATTCGTTGTAGGTATGTCTTAAGTGTGGAATTTCCCCGCGACATGGGCCGCACCACGATGCCCAGAATTCTAATAAGATGTACTTCTTGTCTTTTGGAAAAATAGAGAGCAACTGTACAGGGTTGCCAGCTTGATCAACCAATGGACCGTCTATGATTTTGGCCCCTATTGCTGTTGCTCTAGCTTTGGAGATCATTTCTTTTAAATCGTTGTACGCTTTTTTGCCATTCCAATGTGGATCAAAAATAGTCAGCAGCTCGTCCATTTGAAGGTTAGAAAGTGTCTCTTCTCCGTAACCCATGATCATGTACGTCGCTTCATCTAAGGAAACCCGTTCTCGAGGATTGTTTTTAATAAAGTTCCATTTGCGTTCAAAAATTTGTTTTTTAAGTGGATCTATTGCTTTCAAAATAGCGATTCCTCTTTCGGTATTGAACTGTTCTTTTTGAGAAGGACCATAGTATTCGGTCATATAGGCCTGATCGAGAACGCTGATCTCCTTCCTTTCTTTTTGGTTCATGTTGGTCAATTGTTCTGCCATGCTTTGTGCATGTGAACCTTCAACAATAGGCTTGACCTGAGGTAGATTGGGTCTATAATAATAGGAAGGTAAACTGTCGATGTAGCCCGTAAGGCGGATATGCCCTTTGTCCAAATAGAATGTACTGGCCTTCCAGGTGGACTCTTCGGCCGTCGCCGATGGTGCAATCGTCATCCTGATCAATTCAGCCTCCGGAATGTCGCCTTTGATCTGAAACTGATTATTTTTAATAACAGCAGACCCGATGATTCTCTGATCACTGCCTCCCAATAATTTGACAATTTGACCGTTGGCTTTTTCGCCTTTCATATTTCCGGATAGCGAAAATGGTTTTTGCGCAATGGAAATAAGGGTGATGCTGCTCAACGCAATGGTGAATAGGATTTTTTTCATTTTTAAAGTGTATAGATGTATCGTTTTATGTGTGCTTATTTATAAAGGATTTTGCGTCAAGAGTGCATTTCCGGCTAATGCCGCTTGAGGAAATGGCAACACCAATTGTGATTCGGCTTTGATCGTGCTTTTGATGGCATTTAAACCGATGTTTTTTGCTTTATAGTACCGTACATAGTCAAACCAGTCTTCTCCATTTTCAGCAAAAAGTTCCAGCACTTTATGGTCAAATATGCTGCGCAATAAGGTCTCACTGGGCAGTTGCGCGACATAATTCATGGGGTAGCCCGCTCGAGAAGCCATTTTTTGGAAACTTTCACGGGCTGCACTGTCGTGGCCATTGCGGGCGGCAGCTTCGGCATGGATAAAATAGATTTCACCTAGGCGCAAAATCATCTGCGTATTGTGCTTTCCTGTACCATTGGAAGCATACGGATATTTTCCGTTGCCCAGTGCTCCAGCCGATGCGGGATTAAACATCATGTAAAAACGGGGGTCGTATCCTGCTCCGGTAGCGAGGTTGCCGTCTGATGCGCCAGCTAGGAGACCATCTGCCATGCGTTTGGTATAATCACTATAGGTTGTTCTGGCGACCTGATCTGATGCTGTTTCCATGGGCCCTGAGGTATAGGTGGCAAAAAGTACTTCAGCAGATTCATAACCCTGTATAAATATATTGCTGAAGTCATCTTCAAGCATATATCCCTTGTTGTCCGCATCTTCGATGACTTCTTGTGCTATCTGTTCTGCTAGTGCATATTTTCCCATGTGCAACAGGACTTTCGCTTTGATGGCTTTAGCAGTCATTTGGGTAATATAATAGTGAAACTCCTGTTGTGCGGGCGCATGAGCAATCGCAAAATCTAAATCTTGTAAGATAAAATCATAACTAGCCTGTACGGTGGCGCGAGCTGCAGTTTCAGTACCCTGAAAGGGTTGGTCTCGCAGTACGATCCCATAGTTGGACTGCAGATCAAAGAAGTACCCAAAGTGGCGTAATAACTGGAAGTTTGCTAATGCGCGCTGGATTTTACATTCAGCGATGATTTCAAGGACACGTTGCTCCGGTGTCCCTTTAGCATCGCCCCTTTCCATCAACATGATGAGATTATTGGCGCTATTGATCGTCAAATAACTCCCCTGATAGAGATTGGAAAGGGCTACATTGCTCGCTTGAATGCTGTTGGTGATAAATTCCTGACCACCGGTCAATCCGCCTCCTTTGCTGGCTGTGGTTCCAGAAAGAATAGACATGTAGGGTCTGAAAGAAGACACATTAAAGGTCCGCCAGCTCTTGTAGACTCCACGGAGCACGGATTCGGCAGATTCGGTATTGTACACCACATTATCGGTTTCCATTTTATAATAGGGCTTGATATCATCGATGTCTCCTACCATACTGCATGCACTCATGCTGAGTGTAGCGGCTATATAAATTCCTAAATATTTAATTTTCATAGCTTTATAATTTAAAAATTGGCTTTAATACCCATGGAAAATGTTTTGGACATGGGGTAGGCATCATTGCTGGAGGTGCCTGTAATAAGGGAACTACCTACAAATTCGGGATCTAAACCGGGCCATTTTGTGCTGATCCAAAGGTTGGAGGCTGATGCAAAAACGGTTAACTGATTGATCTTCCACCTCTGGATCACCGCTTTGGGTATCGTGTAGCTTAAATTGATGTTTTTTAACCGTAAGAACGATGTTTCGTATACCAGTCGATCTGAGGTTCGCGAGTTGGAAGCCGGATCATAATACGTTATTTTGGCAAAATGTGCATCTGGATTTGTTGGAGACCACAGATCGGTATAGATTTCTTGGTTTAAACTTTGACCCAATAATCCAAACAGACTGTTTTGATAGTCATCCATAATGGCTTTAGCACCTTTTGAATATTGGAATACAAAAGACAAGTTTAGATTTTTATAGCGGATACGATTGTAAAAGCCTCCAAAGTATTTGGGTTGGGCAGTTGCTATTACAGTACGGTCATCGGTATTGATGACTCCATCGCCATTGAGATCTTTGTATTTATAGTCACCGATGCCAGTGGCCGAGTTCTGATAGTAACCGGTCGGAGATTGGCTGTTCAAAGCATCGATCTCTTCTTGATTGTTGAATATATGGTCTACTAAATATCCTTTTCGTGTACCTGCAGGATAGCCTTCCAAGTAAGAATCTACAGAATAGGGACTGATATTGGCGCCGTGCAATTTTTCGATTTTATTCTTATTGCGAGCGATATTAAACGATAGGTTCCACGTAAAATCTTGTTTCTTCAGGAGGTCATAAGCCAATTCCAGTTCAAAACCGGTATTGCTCATGTCGATGATATTGGCATAGTAGGTACTTGAGCCTGCTTCAAGAGGTACTGGTGCTGGAGCCAATGCTCCGGTCGTATACCGATCATAGACATCAAAGCTACCTGTAAAACGGTTATTGAATAGGGAGAAATCGAGTCCGGCATTGTACTCCCGGGTTTTTTCCCATTTCACATCGCGATTGGGGAGATTTGGATCGAGTACAATCGCTGGTTTTTCTCCCCAAAGATCATTTGAGCCCCGAACAAAAAATTGGCGGTATAAGAAATTACTGATATTGGTAGAGCCGGTATTACCCCAGCTCAGGCGCAATTTTAGATCATTGACAGCCGGTGCCGATTGCATAAACTGCTCCTTGTTGATGCGCCAGCCCACAGAAAGGGAAGGGAAGTATGCCCGTTTATTTCCAGGTCCAAATTTGGATGACTCGTCGGTCCGGAAATTGGCTTCTGCCAGATAGCGTTCTTGATAATTATAGCTCAAGCGGCTGTAGATCGAATTCAGTCCTTGTTCTGTACGGTAATACGTGAAATAGGTATCACGAGCCGCTGAACCGGGGTCGGTCAGGATCTCATTGTCCGGAAATTCTTCATACGTATGTGCATCGCCACTATTTTTATAGCGGTCAAATCCCATACCTGCCATTGCATAGAGGTGATGATCGTCTTTTTTCCAGTCATAATCGAACCTAAAATTGAGACTGGTATTGCTGTTGTTGGAGGTATTGGTGTTGAGGTTGGCGTACAGATTCAGACCATAAGCGGAAAAGTCATCCTGAGAATAAGTCGGGGAGAAGATACTTGCTCCGCCCTGATATGCAGCAACACTAATGTCACCGTGAAATTTGAAATTTTTGAAGATTTTATACTCCGTGTAGGCCGATCCCAAGAACTGATGGATATGATTGATTCCCCTGTTGTGCAGCTGCGTCAAGGGATTGGCCAAAAGGACCGGTCCGCCATAGATCAGCGATCCATCAATAGCAGTAAACCGGCCGGCGTCGTCGTAAGCAGGTACATCGGGTCTGACCAGCCAGGGTTTAGTCAGGCCGTCGGCAAATAATTGCTGTCCATATTTTAAGGTACTGTAGGAATAGTTCAGTGAAGCTCCGACCGTCAACTTATTGCTGACATCACTATCAAAGGCAAGTCGTCCGTTGTAGCGCTTTAGTCCATTGTTGATATATAATCCTTCTTGGTCAAAGGCATTGAAATTAAAAGCCAAATTACTATTTTCAGATCCTCCGTTTAAAGAAAGATTAAACTGGGAAGTGCGGGCATCGCTATTGCGGATCAATTTGGTCCAGTCGGTATTGCCTGTATAAAAAGCATCATCACGGAGGCCATCAAAACGATACATCAGCGGTGTGCCAAAACCATCATCTTCCAAAGGAGTTACATGTCCCATGATTTCAATAGCTGGTATCTGATTATAAAAAGCATCGTAGGGATCTATTTGCCCTTTATTAATACCATCAATGGTATTTTGGATAATGATTTTCTGGGCATCTTTAAATTGATCAACCGACAACGGCTTGTACATCTTCGTTGGGTTGCTGATGGAATGGGTATAATCGGCAGATATGCTTAATGGTTTGTTCTTTTTTCCTCTATTTGTTTTGACAATAACGACACCATTAGCCCCTCGGGAGCCGTAGATAGCAGTTGCGGCCGCATCTTTTAAGATATCGATGCTTTCTATTGCCGAAATGGGGATATTAACAAGGGGATTGATCGTTGGAAATTCGCCTGGAGATTCAATAAAAAAAGGTACGCCATCGATCACATAGAGCGGTTCGTTGGAGCTCCCGGATAAAGGCGATGTAATTCCTCTGATATTCAACTTCGCGGTTGCTCCTGGAGCACCTGAGTTCTGAGTCACCATCACGCCCTTTGCTGCACCACCCAATATGGATTCAAAAGTTGCTGCATTATTGCTGAAATCAGCAAGCTGTTCCTGTTTGATCGAGGATACTGAGCTGGTGATGTCTTTCTGTGTTTTCGTTCCGTAACCAATGATGACCACCTGGTCCAACTGCGAATCGGCTATAGTCATGGTCATCTTCTGATGCACGCTAGCTTGGTCCAAGGTAATCAATGATGCCGTCGTCAGATAACCGATATAACTATAGGAGAGCTGGTAGGTACCATAGGGCAAATCGGCAAAGGTAAAATTTCCATCTGCATCCGATACTGAGAGTAAATCAAGACCTTTTCCAACAATTTTTATGGTCACACCACTCATCGGAGCGTGGGTGTTGGATTGTGTGATATTTCCACGAACAGCTCCCAATTGCTGATCTTTTGATTTGATGATCACGGTCTTACCTTGGATTTGAATGTCCAAAGGTTGCGTTTCAAAAATTTCTTTTACGATATCTTTGAAACCGACGCTATAGCGGTTGATCGTGACGGGTGATGTATTTTTTAAGATTTCGTCGGCATATAAAAAGCGGTATGCACTCTGCTTTTCGAGTTGCTGAATAATCGATTTTAAACTGCTCTGCCGTGCTTGAATCGTGATTTTTTGACCATAGCTTGCAACGGAAAACTGCGAAAATAGGGCAGTAAGCAGCAATAACGTAAGATAACATCTTACATGGTTGAAGTAATTGTTTTTCATAAGGTTAGCGTTATATTATTTTGCTTTTACATAGATGGTTTGCTGCTCGATAACAAATTTTATTTTATCGGTCATCTCCAATAGATTTAAGACCTGATCGATTTCCTGATTTTTTGAAATGCTTCCAGTAAAGCGGATTTGTGCGAGTTCCCGATTTTCAAATACGACCTCTGCATGATACCAGCGTGCAATTTTCTGCATGATGCTTCCTAATGGTTGGCTTTGGAAGATAAACAGATTATCTTTCCATGCAGTATTGGAGGCTATCGCTGCGCTGGAAATATGAATTTTTTCACCGTCAAATAGGGACTGCTCTCCTGGTTTAAGGAGGATATGTTGCTGACCGGATGTCACTTGTACCTTCCCTTCAAGCAGGGTGGTCGTGATATTTTTATCGTTGCGGTATGCTTCAATATTGAATTTTGTCCCCAAGACTTTGACTTCCTGCTCTTTAGATTGTACAATAAAGGGCTTACTTGGATTTTTTGCAATCTCAAAATACCCCTCACCGATCATTTTAATCCGACGTTCATGTCCATTAAATTGTGAAGGGAACTCGAGCTCGGATTCTGAGTTGACCAAAACGATGGAACTGTCTGCCAATACAATGCGGTATTGGCCGCCACGTGGCACGATGAGTTTATTTGTAAGAGGTGTTGCCTTGCTGGTTGGGTCGATGGCATAGGATATCGTTCCATTTGCCAACTTTTTGATAACAATCCCATTTGATTCGATAGTCTCTCCAATGATAAGTTGGGTCAGGTCTAAGGAATCTTTTTGCCCCAACACGAGTGTAGCGCGGTTTCCTCCAGGTTTGATCATGGATGTTTCTACTATCAGTTGCTTCCTTTGATTTTGGGAGATCAGATATATCATGGTGCTAAAAGACAAAAGACCGATCAGGATCGCGGCATAGCGCAAATAAGTAGTTTTTTTCTTTTTGATCGGGTTCAGCTGTTTCCATGACCGTTCCTTGGCCGATTCAAATTCTTCGACGGTCAACGTATGTTTATAATCTAACGCGCTGTACCATGCTTCGACAGCCTTTTTTTCAGCTGCTGTACAAATGCCCTCACGGTAACGGTTTAATAAATCGTTTATTTCTTGATCGTTCATGTTTGGTACTTAGGTCTTTTATATACATGACAAGACAAAAGGGGGTAGGGAGTAGATGAAAATCAAATAAATGTGAAAAGAACGTAATTTATTTTTTTCTTCAAGATTTTGAGCGCATTGGCCACTTGCTTTTTTACCGTCAATTCTGAGATCGCCAATAAGTCTGCAATCTCCTTATGGGAGAGCTCCTGATTTCTGCTCAATAAATAGATCTGTTTCATTTTAAGCGGAAGCGCATCGATCTCCTGTTGAATAATCTGTTCCAGCTCATTTTTATGAATGGTACGATCTGTTGTTTCTTCAAATTGTCCTTTGAAATATTGAAAAAGCTCCTCCCGTTCATCCTGCTTTTTGGTTTTGATATAAAAATTGATCACACTGTTGCGCAGGGAAGCAAATAGGAAGTTGATCACCTGACCCTCGATATTAATCTGGTCACGCTTGGTCCAGATATTCATAAAAAGATCTTGGGTAAGATCTTGGGCGTCTTCTTTGGATTTTACTTTACGAAGAGCCTGTGAAAGGAGTATATAGTATAGGCGGTCATAGAGGTGTTGAAATGCAGTAGCATTTCCAAGCTTAACAAGCTCGAAAAGTTGCTCATCGCTACAGTTCTGGTATTCCGTCAGGTGCATCAACAAATATAATATTAATTTGTATTACATAATGTAGTCTGTTGCGAAGTACAGAATCATTGTTATAAAAATGTAAAGTATTGTTATAATACACCCTCTGAATGTGTGTTTAAAGCCTGTTAATATAGTTTTTTGACAAAATCTTGATGTAGATCAAGATTTTAATCCTATTTAAAAGTGTACGTTTGTTTTAAAAAAGATCATGGTATTGAAAAAATATATGTTATTACTGGCCGCAATGTGCGTGCTTTCTTTTGCTGAGGCCCATAGTCCGGTGCCTGCAGATTCGCTCCGTGCAACAGAGAAAAAAGATCGTTCGGCATATTTGATGGTCAGTCAGCAGTTGACTTTATCTGCGGCGAATGATTTGAGCGCCTTAGTGAGGGCAAAAGCATTGGAGTTGGGCAAACAGGTTTCTGTTGCAGTAGTAGATGTGAATGGTCAGGTTGTACTGATCAATAGAGGAGATGGCGTAGGGCCTGATAATTCGGAGGCATCTAGACGGAAGGCTTACACAGCTCTGTCGACCAAAACTGCAACATTGTTGTTAGCTAAAAATGCGAAAGCGAATCCAGCAACAGAAAATTTAGCGCATCTTCCCGAATTGTTGCTGTTAGGTGGTGGCGTGCCGCTATATTATCAAGGAAATGTTATTGGTGCAATCGGGGTATCGGGGGGCGGAGGTCCAGAAAATGACGATCTGATCGCTCGAGCTGCTCAATTGCTGGAATTTGATCTTGTTGCCAAGTAGGAATATGTACAAAATGAAATAAATTTTACTCTAAAAAATAATAGCTATGAAAAAAATAATTTTAGCCGCTTTACTGTATCTTTCTTGCAGTGCAGCTTTCGTTCAGGCACAGACCTATCAATTGTCAAGCCATATTTTGGATATCTCGACGGGTCTTCCTGCTCCCGAGGTGCCTGTTAAACTGCAGAAGTGGAATGAAAAAGATGATACTTGGACAGTAGTAGATCAAAAAATTACGGATGAAAATGGACGTATTAAAGATTTTTTGGAACAAAAAAATGCAACAAAAGGAGTTTATAAACTGACCTTTTTAGTTGCCGATTATTTTAAAAGTAAACAGGTCACTAGTTTTTATCCCTTTATAGAAGTGGTTTTTGAAATCAAAGATAATAAGCATTATCATGTGCCGATTACTTTATCTCCTTTTGGATATTCCACCTACAGAGGAAATTAAAAACTGTCCCCTAAAAAGGTAATCATAAAAAAAGAGCATCTTGACTAAGATGCTCTTTTTTTATGTGGAGACTACTGGGTTCGAACCAGTGACCCCTACCTTGTCGAGGTAGTGCTCTAAACCAGCTGAGCTAAGCCTCCGTTGCGTATGAACTGGTGCAAATAAAACAATTTTTTTAGAAATAAAGAAACAGTTGAGATAAAAAAGATTAGCAAATTATAATACGACGTGGTTAAGTTATTGTAGAGTAGGTGGTTATGGTGTTGGTAGGTTAGTAGGTTAAGAAGTTAGTAGGTCACTGGTTACTTCGTCACTCGGTTACTTCGTCACTCGGTTACTTCGTCACTCGGTTACTTCGTCACTTTGTAATTCGGTCACTCCGTCACTCCGTCACTTGGTCACTCCGTTACTCGGTCACTTCGTCACTCGGTTACTCACATATTTCGTCACTAAATTTTAAAGTATTTTATTTATTTTTGATGTAACGATCTGCCAGCTAGATCTGTAATGGATTATGTGCTATGGGCACTTAGCCGTTGGAAACATGATCAGGCACAGGATTGTTGAATACCTTTAAAACCAATTCAAATGAGCTTGGTGATACCTTATCGTGTTCATCTACACCATTAAAACACATGATCGCTATGAAAGATACAGAACTACCCCAAGATATAAAATGGTTCAATGCAGTGGTCTTGGTGATCATGGCATGGGTTACTTTAGTTGCCATTGAGCCTTGGACAGCCTGGCAAATGGATCCCCAGTCGCATGGCTATGGGTGGAATAGATTTAGCTATTTTACGATCCAGAGTAATATGATCGCTACAGCAACTTATATCATTGCGGCGGTTGCTATATTAAGAAAAAAACAGCTGGGCGAATGGTTTAGGTATCTCCGTGCAGCAGCTGTCCTGTACATGATCGTTACGGGAGTTGTATTTACCGTATTACTGCGCGATACAGCGGTAGATACCGATCCAAACCACTTCAATTGGAGTAATTTTATCTTACATGAATTTGGACCTTTCTTTATTACGGTTTGGTGGTTATTATGGCCCTCGAAAAAGCCAATAACAGCTGCCAATTCATTTTATTTGTTGATTTTCCCTTTGATCTGGGTGATCTATACATTTGTCCGTGCGGCAATTACAGGTTGGTATCCTTACCCTTTTCTTGATCCAGATGTGTCAGGAGGTATTGCCGGAGTCAGTTGTTACGTATTGGCGATTACCATTTTCTTCTTATTCCTCTGTCAGCTACTTGCTTGGATCAGCTGCGCTCGGGAGAATAATAATACGCTTTATTAAAATCCTATCATGATTGAATAAACGGCTTTATAAAATTTATGTATTTTTGTATCTTGTTCAGAGGTTAAAAAGGTGAGAAGGTTAAGAGGTTAGAGGGCACTGCGTTACTTGGTTACTGCGTTACTAATAACTGCGTTACTTGATTACTGCGTTACTTGGTCACTGCGTTACTTGATTACTGCGTCACTAATAACTGCGTTACTTGATTACTGCGTCACTAATAACTGCGTTACTTGATTACTCGGTCACTTCGTTACTCATTACAGCGTTACTAAAAAAAAGGAATTTGGAAATATTACTTGTTGAAGATGAACCATCTGTTATATCGTTGATTCAACGGGGACTCAAAGGGGAAAACCATGTGATCAGTGTCGCCATGGACGGATATACGGGTTTAAAAATGGCGGGTCTCCATCCCTATGACTTGATTATTCTAGATGTCATGCTACCGGGTATGAATGGTTTGGAAATCTGCAGAAATATCCGCAAAACAAATCAAGATGTACCTATCCTTATTTTAAGTGCCCTAAATCAGACGGAGGATATTGTTGAGGCCTTTAATCGGGATGCGGATGATTACCTGACAAAACCTTTTAAGCTGGATGAACTTCGAGCGCGCATCGATCGGCAATCTCGAAAAGCGAGGCAACAAACGATGACAGGCAATACCATCACGATCGATAATCTGGTGATGGACCGGGATAGTAAAAATGTGCAACGTGGAGGTAAATCGGTTATCCTGACGGCTACCGAATACCGACTGCTGGAGTATCTGATGGTCAATAAAAATAAAATTCTTTCTCGTGTCGATATACTCGAAGAAGTATGGGGTATAGACTTCAATATGAGCACCAATGTCGTTGACGTCTATGTCAACTACCTCCGTAAGAAAATTGATTACACGACTGAGAAAAAACTCATTCATACCGTTATTGGAATGGGCTATATCCTAAGAAATGAAAATTAGAACCAAGGTCATAGCGCTTTTTTCGGCCATTTCGGTCATTTATATTGTATCTTTTGCTCTATATGTATCTTATTTTACAAAGGATAGCTTACAAACGAAGTTCTACCATCGTCTGGAAGAAAATGCCACTATCGTCGGTAATCATATCGTTCAAAATGATGCCTATAACAACAAAGTTTATTATGAAGTCACCCGTAAATACCTGCGTCAGCTTGCGGAAGGAAAGGATTACCTATTACGTATCGTAAAGGGACATACAGATCTTCGCTATAAACCTGATCTTCCTTTGCCCGACTCCTTCTATGAAGAGGCTATAATTAAAGGAAAAGCACAGTTTCTGCATCAAAAAACGTCCTATGTGGGAATGTATTTTATCGATTCCCTACATCAAGAAAATCTATTGGTGATTTCTGAAGGTATCGATGAATATGGACACGATGAACAAAGGATGCTGGATCATACCTTAATGACAGGTGGACTATTTGCGATTATATTGGTTTCCTTACTGTCCTTTTATTTTGCTAATCGGTTATTGGCGCCTATTAAAGCGATTAATAAAGAATTGACTCAGGTCGATATCTCTCATCTGGACAAGCGGGTCAAGAATACTTTTTCGGAGGATGAAGATGAAATCGGTGTCCTGATTGCCAATTTTAATGCGATGATGAGGCGTTTGGATATCTCGGTCAAATCGCAACAGAGCTTTATTGGCAATGCTTCCCATTCCCTGCGCACACCACTCACCATTATCGGTGGAGAAGCCGAATTGGCCCTCCAACTTCTGGATAAAAACCATGAGGCTTATTATTCAGTAGATGCTATTGTCAAACATGCCACAAAGATGAACTTGATCATCAATAACCTCCTGCTCTTATCGAGGAGCGGATTTGATGGTAAAATCGAAAACAAACAGTTAGTTCGGATCGATGAGTTGTTGTACGATGTACAAAAAAGCGAAAAAAGCATGAATCCAGACTGTGAAATCTTTTTGGATTTTTCTCATATTCCTGAAGATAGCAGTGAGATGAATATCTTCGTCAACCTGGATCTATTTTATATTGCCTTTAGTAATATTGTTTCCAATGCCTGTAAATATGGGAACAATAAAACGGTGACTATTTCTTTGGTCTGTCATTTGAATCTTGTAGTTGTCAAAATTTCGGATCATGGCATCGGTATTCCCCTGAACGATCAACCGCATATTTTTGATTCTTTTTATCGGGCATCCAATGTCGGGGCGATCTATGGAAACGGGTTGGGATTAGTGCTTGCCAAGCATATTTTTGAATTACATCAGTCCATCCTCTCGGTATCTTCGATTGAAAATAAAGGTACATCCGTGAGTGTCTATATTCCAAAATAATATTTTCTAATCTCGCTCTAATTTCATTCTTATCACATTATTATCTCTTTGCGATATACTTGTGTCAAATGTGTTGGAAGATGAATCGATCCTGTTATAGTGCTGCTTAGGCACGCTGTATCGCCATTCGGATTTCAGCTCCATTCAAAGACAAGTATATTCGAATGAAAAAAGTAACATCCATTGCCGCATCTTTATTTTTAATAGCCTGCATACCACAAAGGGTAGCAGCGCAAGAAAAAGCTGTTGATACCCCACCTCAAATCGATTCTTTATATCAATCGCAGCCGCCGACTTCAAATCTTTTTCACCTGGATGTGCTGTTACGTGCGGGATTAAATGTCGAATCAATGGGGGCTAGTGAAGCGACCAACAAGATCAATCTGGATGAAGCACGGATCTTACTCCGCGGGGATTATAATGACCAGTTGTCGTACCGTGTTCGATTCCGCCTCAACCGTTCTTTTGCTCCAACGAGTCAGGACAATGCCTCTCGTGCGCTGGACATGGCTTATCTCAAATATAAATTTGGGAAGGATCATAAATGGGCGATAACGGCAGGAAAGCAAAGTGCACTCGTCGGAAGTTACGAATTTGAGAATAACCCCATTTACGAATTTAAGTTTACCGATTATGTAGACCGCATCCTGAATCTTTTTGTGGTAGGAGCAACGTTGTCTTATGAGCTTAATCCGGATCACTCCCTTAACCTTCAGGTCTATAATACCATCAACGATAGTTTTGCAGATCTACATAGCAAAAATGGATATACCCTTGGGGATTTAAAAGCTTCGAGTACACCTATTGGTGCTTATGCGACGTGGATCGGGTCGTTTTGGGATAAAAAGATCAGTACTAAATGGTCCTATAATATCTCCCAGCTGGCTGAACATAAAACGAATCATGGTATTTCTTTGGCCAATAAACTAAAAACAGATCGCGATATGCTCTATGTGGATTTGCAATACAGTTATCTGGCGGTAGACTATGCTCTGATTGCTTCGGCAGCGATGAATGATTTTTATGCCAGAACAAACAGCGATCGTGTATTGGCACAGGATGTCACCTATAAATCGATGGTTGCACGCTATGATCGTATGCTGAGCGATAAGTGGGAATTAGCACTAAAAGGGGCATATGAAACTGCGGGGATGACGAAAGATACCGATATCGATCGGGATTTTCGTCGCAACTTGACCTACTTTGCAGCTTTACAGCATAAACCGTTTAAGAAACAAGATCTCCGTTTTTATCTGGGCTATGTCGGCAATACGGTATCTTTTGAAAGTCAGTTTAATCGTCCGAAACAACAATTTAATCGGCTGGCACTGGGAACTTATTTTACTATTCCAGCACTATAATTAATCGTTTTTTAACACAGCGTAAATACGCTTTTGGAGGTACTTTTTCCTGCAGTGCAGCCCCAGGTAAGGGGATAGCTGAACAGGCTACAATTTGTCCCTATCCATGACCTTTTATTAAAAAAGCATTGAATTTAAATAGATCATTATGCGTTTAACACCGAGAGAAACAGAGAAGCTATTGCTTCACTTGGCAGGAGAACTTGCTGCCAAGAGATTAAAAAGAGGGGTAAAATTAAACTATCCGGAGTGTATCGCTTACATCAGCGGACAGATTATGGAAGAGGCTCGTGATGGAAAGTCTGTAGCATCATTGATGCAATACGGAACAACCTTATTGAAGCGTTCCCAGGTCATGGAGGGGGTTCCTGAAATGATTCACGATGTGCAAATTGAAGTCACCTTCCCAGATGGAACCAAGTTGGTCACCATTCATAACCCAATCCGTTAATTTAAACAACTATACGATATGGTACCAGGAGAATACATCATCAAAAAAGGAGAACTGAAAGCAAATGTAGGTTATAGAACGGCGAGTGTTACCGTTAAAAATGAAGGCGACCGTCCGATTCAGGTGGGATCACATTATCATTTTTTTGAAGTGAATAAGATGCTGTCTTTTGATCGGGAAGCGAGTTTTGGAATGCGGTTGAATATTCCGGCGAGTACAGCGGTACGTTTTGAACCGGGAGAACAGAAGAAAGTTATTTTGGTTGAAATGGGCGGAAACAAGGAAATTCATGGATTTAATGGTTTGACCAATGGTAAGTATACCGACGAAAAGGTGAAAAAAGCAGCATTGGAAAAGGCAAAACAACAGCAATTTAAAAGCACGAAATAATTATGGCAGGATGGAATAGAAGAGAGTGGATTAAAGTGGTCGGGCTGGGTACATTGGGTACCGCTACGATGGGACTTGACGCTCTGGGTTTAGATAAATTAGGTTTAGACAAATCATCGGTAAAATATATAGATGGGGAACTGTATATACCTCGAGATAAATATGCAGCGCTATTTGGACCGACTACAGGAGATAAAGTTCGTCTCGCCGATACCGAGCTTTTTATCGAAATCGAAAAAGACTTTGGGGTCTATGGGGAGGAAAATAAATTTGGTGGTGGAAAAACCATTCGTGATGGGATGGGGCAGTCTGCTCGTGCCATGCGTGATGAAGAGGTTCTGGATTTCTGTATCACCAATGTCATCATCATTGACCATTGGGGTATTGTAAAAGGTGATATTGGTATTAAAGATGGTAAGATTGTCGGTATTGGTAAAGCAGGTAACCCCGACGTGCAGGACGGTATTACGAAAGGCATGGTGATCGGTGGATCTACAGAGGTACATGGTGGTGCAGGATATATCCTGACGGCTGGAGGTATTGATACCCATATTCACTTTATATCACCACAGCAAGTAGAAACGGCACTTTATAGTGGTGTGACGACTTTTATCGGTGGTGGGACAGGTCCGGCAGATGGTACCAATGCGACCACTGTAACTTCAGGTAAATGGTTTATGGAGCGTATGTTTGAGGCTTTTGAAAATTTGCCGATTAACGTCGGTTTCTTTGGGAAGGGCAATGTCTCTACGACAGGACCGATCGAGGAGCAAATCGAAGCAGGGGCATTGGGGGTCAAAATCCACGAAGATTGGGGCGCAACTCCGGCGACCATCGATGCTGCACTTCGGGTGGCGGACAAATACGATGTACAGGTGGCGATCCACACGGATACGTTAAACGAAGCAGGATTCTTAGAAGATACCGTAGCGGCAATTGATGGCCGTGTGATCCACACTTTCCACACCGAAGGGGCTGGTGGTGGCCATGCTCCGGACATCATCAAGATCGCCATGTATCCAAATATCTTGCCTGCATCGACCAATCCGACTAAGCCATTTACGGTCAATACGGTAGAAGAGCATCTGGATATGTTGATGGTATGCCATCACTTGGATAAGAATGTAAAAGAAGATGTGGCTTTTGCAGATTCAAGAATCCGTCCGCAGAGTATCGCTGCTGAAGATATTTTGCAGGATATGGGTGTATTCTCCATTATGAGTTCGGATAGTCAAGCGATGGGCCGTGTAGGTGAAGTGATCTCCCGTACATTCCAGACTGCCCATAAGATGAAGATCCAACGGGGACCTTTGGCAGAGGATAAATCAAACAATAATGACAACTTCAGGGTGAAGCGCTATATTTCAAAATATACCATCAATCCGGCCAAAGCACATGGTATTGATCAATATATCGGTTCGATCGAGCCTGGCAAAATTGCCGATTTAATTTTATGGAAACCGGCCATGTTTGGTGTTAAACCAGAAATGATCATCAAAGGGGGTATGATCGTAGGAGCAAAAATGGGGGATATCAATGCCTCTATTCCAACTCCACAGCCGATTATCTATCGTCCTATGTTTGGTAATTATGGCAAAGCTTTGCAGCGGATCTGTTTCAATTTTGTTTCAAAAGTCTCCCTTGAAAATGGGAATATCAAAAAATTGAACTTATCGCGCGTAAGTTTACCGGTGCAGGGCTGTCGTACTGTTCGCAAGAAAGATATGGTGCACAACGATGCAACACCCCATATTGAAGTAAATCCAGAGACGTATGAGGTATCGGTAGATGGTGTATTGGCCGTTTGTGATCCTTTGAAAGAAGTGCCGATGGCACAACGTTTTTTCTTGTTCTAAACTATTGGGGTGATGCTGATCGCAAGAACAATTTTAGGCACTATCGGGAATGAACCACAACCATTGGAGGTCGATTTCCTCCAACTGGAGTGGTTCGATACCACAAAGAGGATTATCAGAGCGATGACGGTGGGAGGACGTGAAATCGGTTTCAAAAATTCAACCAACCGACAGTTGTCGGATGGTGATCTGCTGTATCGCGATCCAGATTTGGAATTCTGTATTGTGGTCAAGATATTGCCTTGTTCTTGCCTTGTTTTTAGAGCTGCTACCCCCAGACAGATGGCTTACGTCTGCTTTGAAATTGGAAATCGGCATATCCCCATTTTTATCAACGAGCAGCAAGAAGTCATTACGGCATTTGAAAAGCCGCTGTTTGACTTGTTCATCCGAAGGGGTTTGCAACCTACGATCGAGCATCGGGTGATCGAAAGAACAAGTGCCTGGATGATCCATCCATACAAGCCTGTACAGAAAAAAATTAGTTTACGACTATAACAAGCATATGAATCCACTATTAACGCTGCTCCAGATTAATGATTCGGTATTTCCTATTGGCGGATTTACGCATTCCTATGGATTGGAGACTTACATTACGAAAGAGATTGTCCATGATAGCAAATCGGCAGAAGAATATGCGATCAAGCTACTGGAACATAATTTTTATTACAATGATGCTGCTTTTTTTTCCAAAGCTTGGGAGCTCTGTGCAAAGCGAGCATCTCAAAAGAAAATAGCTGAACTAGACGCGTTGGTCACGGTGCTAAAAGCGCCGTATGAAATACGGGAGGCCAGTAGAAAATTAGGGCTTCGTTTTTTGAAGTTAACGGAAAAATTACATCCTATAAAACGTTGTTCTGCTTATCTCAAAGCCATTAGTAGCCATGCCCTTCATGGTCATTATGCTATCGCTTTTGCGATGTATGCACAGGCCCTAAACATCAGTTATCAAGATGCCTTAAGTGCGTTTTATTATAACGCTCTCAATGGTATGGTCACCAATTGTGCTAAGCTTGTGCCTATCAGTCAGATGGATGCGCAGCAGATTCTGTTCAAGCTGCAACCTGTGATCGATCGTTTGGTGGCGGAGCAACCTCATCTGAGCGATGATCTGATCGGAAACTGTTGTGTAGCGCAGGATATACGCTGCATGCAACACGAAAAATTATATACACGAATTTATATTTCTTAATAAAAATGGCAACAAGAAACTACGTTAAGATAGGAGTAGGTGGACCTGTTGGGTCTGGTAAGACAGCGCTGATCGAACGGTTGGTGCGATCGATGTCGGACGACTACAGCATCTGCGTCGTCACCAATGATATTTATACGCGTGAAGATGCTCAATTTCTTCAAAAAAACTCCGCTCTTCCTGCTGATCGGATTATTGGGGTGGAAACCGGTGGTTGTCCGCATACGGCGATACGAGAGGATGCTTCCATGAATATTGAAGCGGTGGAAGAACTGGCAGATCGCTTTCCAGATACGGAAATCATCTTTGTGGAAAGTGGCGGGGACAACCTGACTTCAACCTTTAGTCCTGATCTGGCAGACCTGAGTATTTTTGTGATCGATGTGGGTGAAGGGGAAAAAATGCCACGTAAAGGTGGACCTGGAATAACCCGTTCCGATCTATTGATCATCAATAAGATCGATTTGGCTCCTTATGTGCATGCCGATCTGGAAGTCATGCGTCAGGATACGTTACGTATGCGTGGCGAGCGGCCGTTTATTTTTACCAATCTGATGACCTTAGAGGGTTTAGAAGAGGTGAAAAACTGGTTAAAGAAATATGCATTATTAGAAGAATAAGAAGATGGAAAGTGTCATTCAGCTACAGGTAGGTAAAGAGGGAACGTATAGTGTCTTGAAAGAAAGTGGGCACAATGCGCCTTACAAACTCACCCATTATGGGGCGCCTCGGCTCCAGGAGCATCTGGAGATGATCATCATGAGTGCGTCGCCCGGTATTATGGATGACGATACGCTCGACGTTGCGATCCAAATGAAACCCGATACGCAGTTAAAGCTGTTTACACAGTCTTTTAATAAATTACATCCCATGAAACGGGGTGCGCGCCAGACAACGGTGGCACATATCGATGATGGAGCTGTTTTTTATTATATCCCTCATCCGGTGACGCCCTTTAAGGACTCCATCTTTAAAACGGACAATAGCCTGTATTTGACTGGCGATGCGGTGTTGATCTGGGCCGATATTATTGCTGCTGGAAGGATTCACATGAAAGAAGCTTTTGTTTTTAACAGCCTCCATAGTACCACAAAAATATACCGCAATAATGTTTTGATCTTAATGGATAACCA
Organism: Sphingobacterium sp. UBA6320; assembly: GCF_002440335.1. Lineage (NCBI taxonomy): Bacteria > Pseudomonadati > Bacteroidota > Sphingobacteriia > Sphingobacteriales > Sphingobacteriaceae > Sphingobacterium > Sphingobacterium sp. UBA6320. The sequence goes on from NZ_DJTA01000021.1 coordinate 114,831, forward strand.
GTTTTTATCGCCGGCTAAGCAACCGATAAGAAATCTGTTGTTCTTTGAGGGCTATACACATCAAGGGACCTTTCTCTTCTCGGCACCTTTTGCTAAAGAACTAAAAGCCGAATTGGATGAAATCCTGACTCTCGAATACAGCGATATTACCTATGGTTTTACGCAGGCAGCGGATGATATCGTGATGCTGCGTGCTCTAGGCCATGATGGTGAATTGCTGTATGATTTTATGGGGATGCTGGGACAGCTGTGCTGGGATTTTACGCAACACATGCAAGAGGAAATGCGACTGAAACAGGAGACAGATCAACATGCGGCTGAAAATTTAGAAAAAGCTGAAGTAACTGCGTCGACAGATTTGAAAATAGAAAATTTGAATGAAGAGCATACTATGCTGTTAACCAAGCCAGCCAAGAAGCGTAAGGTAGCGAAGAAAGGAACTGCTATAGGAAATTCGGTGATCAAAAAAGTTCAGGTGAAGAAAATAGGATCAGGCCATTAAGATCAGTATGCTTATTATAGAAAGAGATCAAAAACAGATTTCACCATCGAGCTCGGCAGTGATCGATATACTGCATATTGATTGGTATGAAGTCAGCAAGACGGTTCTCAGTCGACAAACGGAAGGAGGGCGTCTTGTTCGCTTATATCGTGCTGGTGCTCCACGACTTGAAAACGGAGAGATTATTTATTCTTCTCCCGAACTTAATATTCAGATACAGATCAAACCCTGTACCTGTATCATCCTTAAAACAGATGACCTCAATACCATTGCTCATTTTTCCTTTGATGTGGGGAATAGACATTTACCGTTATTCTGGTTTGAAGATGAAGTGGTGCTTGCATATGATGGACAGCTATTTCCTGCTTTAAAGGAGCAATATGGTGATCGTGTACTACTCGATATGCGTGTACTTTCGCCAGCTTTTGCTTTGCAGAACTTTGGTCGGACTACCGTTAGGTAAATGATCTGTGCCAGATCCCTCTATAGGTGCTGCTCAGGTATGGATTATAAAAATAGCTATTAAAACTGATGCTGTTTTTCTTGTTTTTTTCCTTGGAAATCAATAGGTAGACCATACCTAGGTAAATTTGTTTCATGTGTTTATTTTTTGCTTTTGTTACATACGTTGATATTGTGAATTAATTAATCATTAATTAATTAAAACCCTTTAGTGAGGCTTTTGATTGCATTTAAATCGTGATGTAATGGTATTGCGAGTATAAATTCAAAAATCAACTTATTTTTTTCCTTTTTAAATGCTATCTTTAATCAAAAGTATAGGTGTTCAATAGTAAGTTTAAACAACAAGTTTAAATATTGAATATATATGCGCTAACCAGTATCTAACTTAAGCGTAACGTATCATGATAAAAGTGGGCATAATTGATAGTGACGAGCAATCAAGAATAAACATAAAAAAAATCCTAACTGAAAATTGTCTTCATGGTCATTCGGTTTCATTACAAATCTTATTTGATACAGCAGGTGGAGTGATGAAAAGCGTTCATCAGGTCTCGTTACCGGATGTGATTATATTGGATATCGAACATCAGGATGTGACGATCATCGAGCAAGTCAATCGACTGTATCCAAAAACAGAGATCATTGTCTTGACACAATTGGCCGATGTAAAGACCGTTCGTAAGTCTTTTCGAAATGGTGCTGTCAGTTATGTTTTAAAAAACACGTGTATGCCATACTTGATCAATGCAATTGTCATCACGTTAAATCAGGGTTCGTTCGTCAGTCCGACGATCAACAGAGCTTTAATCGAGCAGGCTTTTAGTTCAAAAAAATACGAAGACATGCTGACCGCTCGGGAGCTCCAGATTGCAAATGGTATTGTCGAAGGTTTAAGCTATAAACTGATCGCTCAACAGTACCATATTTCATTGGATACGGTTCGTATCTATATCAAACGGGTTTATCGTAAACTCAATATTAATAGCAAAGGTGAGCTGATCGCTCAATTGTCAGCCTAATGGTCAATTCGTTACATGAAGATGTGACTTGAGTTATTTCTGACTGACCGAATTTAGATTGATTTTTGTTATTATTTGAACCTCCTGATATGCGAATGAAGTGTTTGTGGACTTTCTTACTTCTGATGTGCTCTTCATTTGTTTTCTTATCCGAAGCGAAAAGTCAGCAAAACTTTGATGTGGAGTATCGTTTGGAACAGGACAGTATAGCCGTGATCCAAAACCACACATTTGCCAACAAGATCTCCATACATAACCGTACCGATAAAACCATTGAACTGATCCCTTTAGCTCAAGGTACCCTATCTTTGTCTGGTTTAATCAAGCTGCCGCAAAAAATCATCTTACAGGCTAACGAAGAAAAAAGTTTTCCGATTAAATATATGGCCGACCGAAATACGTTGAAATTTAATAATCAAGCTTTCACTTTCGGATTTTCGAGCCCCGACAATACGCTCCGAATACCGGATCCTGTTACGTTTTACACCATATTTGATCAGGAACGGTCGCTTATATTACAGGCAGATCAACCAGAATATTATTTGGATCAGGCCACTAATCAGGTGCAGTTTCGGATTCTGGCCTCCAATGCGGGGCTCGTGCCCATTACTTTTAAGCTACTTTTCTCAGGATTTCCGCCAGGTTTTGAAGTGATGGGGGAAATCTTACCGATCACCCTGCAGCCTGGAGGGCAGGTACTGCTCCCTTTTACGGCACGAATGCAATCTAAAAGCAGGTTTGATGATGTGGATATTGCCATGCAGGGACTCGATGAGATGGGCCAAGCATTGACCAGTAGTCGGATTCGTATCCTACAGGTGGGGAGTGTGAAACGGTTTGGAGCTGCTCCAAACTATGGAAATGAAGCTTATAATAATGCCGTCGCATTGCGCTACACCAGTATGGATAAATATAACTTCATCTATCAGCTGCAGGGGTATGGTGATCTTGACATCACTCCAGATAAAAAATTAAATTATCGGCTTAATCTAGATTATTATCAAGATCAAAAAGCTTTTAATAGCTACGATACCTATATCGACTATCAAGCGAAAGATTGGGCCATCAAAGTGGGTAATATTTATGAAAATCTGGATCAAACAATCAATGGCAGAGGAGTAAAAGCCAGTTATAAATTGGATAAAAATCGTTCTATTAGCCTTTATGGAGTAGAAAATAACTATATGCTCTTTACACAGCTCAGCCATCTGATTCCTGGTGCACATATTATTGGTGCCAATTATACGATTCGAACCAGTCAAAATCAGGAAAGTAATTTGACTTATCTGCATAGTGACCATGATTATCGTCAGATCAATAGTGATCAGATTAATGGGAAGACGATCATCCCAATCGGTTCAAATCAACAATTATGGGTAGAAGGAGGCTATAGTACGGAACGTGCTGATCAAGGAGGAAGTAAACACGCTGTCGCTGCGGGTGCCAATTACCAGTACCATACAGAACATGTGCAAATCACCAGTATGAATTATTACAGTTCGCCATATTACACGGGGCTGCGTAGGGGATTGATCCAAAGTGATACGCGCATCACTAAAATGCTGCAAGATAACAGCAGTATTGCTGCGCGCGTGAGTTATATGGATAATAATCCAAAATACCAGCGCACAGATCGGGATTATTTTTTTGGTAATCCCAATCGCATCGAGATCTATGAACTGGGCTATCATACCGCAGTTGGAAAATTGCAGTTGGATATTAGACCTTATATCATGTTTCAAGAGGCGACGATTCGCGGGTTGGGCCTCTGGGGGTCGAGACCAGAAAGATGGAAGTCGAGCGCCATTAGAGCGATAGGAGATGTGAGTTATTTTAGCTCCAAGCATCGCTTTTCCTTGAGAACGGATTATGGTTATACTTATCGCAATACATCCAATAAACCGATCAGTCCATTTCATTCTTTAAGATTATCGGGTAGTTACACTAATGCTTATTTGGGTTTTAATACCTATATCCAGATCAATCCTTACTATTTGAATGATCTCATGGCAAGTACGCCAGATGCCAGCTATAGGATCTATTCTTTTGGACCTAACACGCAGTTTACGGCATTTAAGGGAAGTTTGCAGGCACAGTTGTCGACCATGTACAGCTATTACGGATTTTCACGAAGCAACAATTTGTCGCTCAATGGAAATGCGAGGTGGCTGTTTAGGGACAATTGGAGTTTAACGGTAGATGTATTTTATAATATGATCCAAAGTCGTGTTCCCTTATATTTTCAACTAGACCCCTATGCGTATGAAACTTCTTCGTTCAACAATAGGCAGATTCGGTTAGGTATTGAAAAGAAATTTGTGTACTGGAATAACAATAAGGGCCATAAATTGCAGCTGCAGTTTTTTGACGATCATAATCAGAATGGTATTGCGGATGCGGGAGAACTCAAACCTGAGGGTCTTGTGGTTAAGATTGATCAGGATGTGGCGCGTACAGATGCAAAAGGTCAGGTCACATTTTTGAATATGGCGACTGGATCGTATGCTGTTCAAATCGAAAATAATCAGGGATGGGTGGTAAAAGCTCCGATGAATATCCTATTGACAAAAAATCAACGTATAGCGGTACCCTTAGTTAAAACTCGAGTGGTAAAGGGTAAGATCACACCGATCGCTGATAAATACTTGCAAACTAGTCCAGAACTCTCTGGAATACGTGTGCATGCCGAAGACCAACAAGGTAACAGCTACCATACCCTCAGCGATGCAAAGGGCAACTATATGTTCTTCTTGCCTGTGGGGCATTATACCGTATCCATTCCAACAGCGGGAATGGCTTTCACGATTGAAAATCCAAGTCAGGAAATTCAATTGACAGATGAACAGGTGATTTATCTGCGGGATTTCAACTATAAAGATGGACGCAGGAAAGTGGAAATCAAACGTTTTTAAGGGGCAATAAAACTAAATATAATGTTGGTCGAATAGATTCCCGATGGTTTGTTCAATAATTTAGAAGTTTCTGATGCGGGAATACTATAACGGATGCTTAACGAGCGGTCGATCGTAGGATCTGCTGCATTGATCAACTGTTGTGCTGTGCTGGATAACGTGACTGTCTGCATGCCTGTTTCTCCCGGCATCGGGCCAATGCGCATGACATTGAGGGGGATGCTGTTGACTCCGGAAGCAAACGATGCCGATGTAGCCCGAACATAGAGATTATAGGGTGTCGTTTTACTGAGTTTCAAATGCGCAGGCATATCGAGGTTGACACCATTTTTATATTGGTTCGCATTGGTGAAAGATAACCCTACCGTTTGTTGATTAGCGATCAATTCGCCGAGATCGCTGACGACAACCTCTAATGTTCCGACACTTTGGGACTGTAAATTTCCTGTTGGATAGGCTGCGGAAGTTTTGTTCCAGGTATACGTCAGGGGTATGGAATAGGTACCTGCTTGTACAAATCGCGTTTTCAATTGTGCAGCAGTTATGGAAAATGCATAGGTTAGAGCTTGTGAATTGCTTGTGGGTACAACGATACCTGTTGAATTAGTCAGCGGCTGACTCGTTGCCGATAAAGCAATTGCTGTAGCGGTAGCGATTCCTGTTAAAGTCGTACTAACATTGGATACGGGTGATAACGGCAATGTGTTGTAAGTCAAGGCTGTTGAAAAGCTGAAATTGCTACCTCCTGTTTGCAAATTGGGAATATAGGGTACAGTATGAGCTAAGGTCATGATTTTATTGGCACTGATCCCGGTTGGAGACCGATAGAAGCTTAGGTTGTTGACTAAGATGCCAGTCGTTCCTGCGGTATTTTGCGCTGTGATAAAAGCGGGAACAACAATACTAAATGCTTGGGTGGCGGGACTCATGGCATTTCCGCCTAGAAGTCCGGGCGCGGTCAGGGCGATATCGGTACTATATGTACCTGCTACCCATGTAAAGCTGGAAGTCGTCAGACGCAAGTTGCTCAGAACAGTTCCTGAAGCAAGGCTGGCAACGGCCACATACAAAGACTGTGTAGCGGTGGAAAGTGAGCGTTCTGTACTGCCGCCCAGCACCGATACGCCACCGATGGTGGAAATTTTAAAGTTGGCTAGCGCTAATGGGGCAGGCCCTATGCCACCTAAGATATTACTTAAAGTCGCATTATTGGATTTAATGCCGATATTGGGCAATAAGGTGATCGCACTGTTAAATTGTCCTAAAGTAATACTTTGTTGATATTCTGTCCTTGCTGTAATATTCGCTTCGGGCAAATTCACCGAAATTTGAGCTTGTACAACCATAGGGTACAAACTGACAGCGATGAAAAGGCTGATCTTAGTATGTAATTTCTTTTTCTGCAATTTTTAGATCGTATTGAGCACCGGCATCTAAGATGGCTACCGCAAGGTAACGGCCTTTGAGTGTTGCCGGTAGATCGAGTTGAATCCATTGTTCTGCGTCCGGTAACATCGCAACAGCAATTGATTTGACCGGAATCTCCTCTCCAGTTTCGATATTGGTCAGTTCAAATCGTACGTAGGCATCTTTATTTATCTGCCCCGTATTTTTTACTTTTACCATCATTTTCCTGACCTGTTGATCGGCTTCTTTGCTGACGATACCTTTATCTTCAAAGGCTAAAAACAGGAGATCTCCTACCGGTAAACCGGCGGGAACATGATAGACCTGAATGCCAAATTCTAAAAGTATATTCATATTGACACCCTGTGGTACATCGGCCTTTTGCTCTTTGACCTGAGTGAAAAATAGCATGCTATTGGTCAAGGCAAGCGATTTATTTTCTTTCGGGATGGTCATGGACAGGTTCACGCTTTTTGTTTCTCCAGGAGCTAAGCGGATACTATTGTCGGAAAGAGCAAGCCAAGAGCCATTGGATTGTTTGCGTTGATTTACCGGAAAATATTGTTTGATCCCGAGTGAATCGCGGTCCCAATCTTTGATACTGGCCACAAAGTAAAATGTTGAAGTGGAGGCATTGCTAAATGAAATGGCCTGACTGACTGTTTGCCCTGCTTCCCCTTTAAAAAATATACGGGAAGGTGAAACAGAAATACCCTGAGCAAAGGCCAGGGTATTCAGGTATACTAAAATTAGAGATAAATAAAACTTCACAAATTAAAATGGAATATTAAGGTTTTTAATTTTTTTTATAATTGTGTTGCGGTATACGTAACGGTAGTGGTATAGACCTCCTTGGGTAAAGCCACGAGTGTCGTTGCCGTTGGAATGGTATAGACCACATTGTAAACGGCGGTCGTCGTTGGATCAGCTTCTTCGACTAAGGGTTGATCCGTTTGACTAAGGGTTACTGTGCTTAATGTTCCGCCATTTGCAGTTGTAGGATCTACGCTAACATTGACCACGCCCAATGCGGGTAAATTGGTCGTATTAGAGCTGTTGGAAGAGGTGAATAATCCATTGGCCTGTACGGAGATATCGTAAGGCTTATTGCTAATGACCGTCAGATGTGAGGCTTTTGTCACCGACTTTGGTGCGGCATATTCTGCTGCTGTAGCATACACAAAGTTGACGGTTGGAGATGCGTCCAAAGCGATCGAAATAACAGAGGCCTGCAGATCAATGTTAACAGTAACAGGATTTGTACTTGCAGATACCTGTGCTTTCGCTTGATGGCCTAGGCATATAGCTGCTAAGGCAAATAGGGTAAATATTAGGTTTTTTCTCATAATGCTCACAATTTATTAGATGCTTAAAATTAAGCATTAAGAGAGGCATATCCTATGCTGTAAAGTCACATAATGATGTTATAAAGAAGGTTAGAAGGTTAGAAGGTTAGGGAGTTA
>NZ_DJTA01000011.1:0-66435 GCF_002440335.1 Sphingobacterium sp. UBA6320
AACTTATTTCAGGACGGGACAAAGTTAACAAAAAGAGCCACCTAAAATTAAGTGGCTCTTTATTAACTCAGTAGTCGAAAACTACCAACCTGCTGTTTGTGTTAATGTATATCCTCTATCCTTATACTCATTTATTTGAGCTTGACCTACAGGAGCCATATAAGAACGATCTGTAAAAGACTCTCTATTTTGTGCGTTTTCAACCATGTAGAAACCAACCAACTGATCCGCATTCTTACCATCATAAGTAATGATCGCACCCGATGCATTCACAATTCTTAATTTACCTTGATTGCTAGCACTTAACAAGCTTGGCATATCCGTTTTAACATCCAACCAGGGACCTAAGAAGTAGTCTTGATTTTTACTATAATTCATATAATCAAGTTTTTTCCAACGTTTAATATCCAATAATCGAAAACCTTCATATACAAACTCCATGCGTCTTTCACGACGTATTTCCCACATTAAAGGAGAAACATCTGCGTCACGAGAAGGATCTGCTACTATACTTCCTAGGATTAATGGAGCAGTCTTTTTAACACCTTTAGATGTTGCAACTGCATCAATAGGACGATTTCTGATTGCATTAATTGACTTATCTAAATCTGACTGGGTAACAGCAGCTCCACCAAATCCTTCAGCTAAAATCTGTTTAGTTTCCACCCAATTAAGCACAACTTCTGCCAAACGAATGACAGGGGCATCACTGGTGTTTGTGTTGCTAGCCCAAGCTGCAGGATATGTTTTGCCCAAATAAGTAAGTGCCTCACGAGATGCAAATTTAAAAGCATACAATAAAGTAGCAGAAGAACTTAACGGTTTTTCATAAAACGAAGCTTCAAACCTAGGATCTCTAGAGACTGCTAAATCCTGTATTTTGAAACTATTTGCATTGGTTACAGCAGAATTTTGCCAAGGTTTACCATCGTTACAAATAAACGATTTCATCAGTATTAGATTTGCTGCTGAGTTTTGTCCTTCAGTCCCATTACTATAAGATCCTACACTATGGGTAACACTTTTACCATTATCATAAGCTCTATACATAATCACCTCTTTGTTAGCACTTAGATCATCAGAAGAAAACAAACTTTTGAAATCACTGGTAAATGAATATGCATTTGAGCTAATGACGATTTCAGAAGCCTGCTGTGCTAATTCTAAATATTTTTTTGCTCTATCTTTATCCAAATTATGATAGTATTGAAATGATCCTTCAAACAACATTAATCTAGAAATAAAAGAGGCTGCAATATATCTATTCAAATATTGTTTACCATCATTGATTCGCATATTTTCCAAGGCATATTTAAAATCTTCGTAGACTCTATCCATCACCTCACCGCGTTTATCACGATCTTTATACATCAATTGATTATCATTATCTGCTAATTCACGATCAAAATATGGAACATCACCAAAAACTTCCACTAAGCGACTATACTCAAACCCTCTAAAAAAGCGAGCAACTGCAGTCCAATGATTATAGGCTTCAGCCGTAATATTTGGTTTTGTCCTAGTATCGATTCTATTGATAAAAATATTTGCTTTTCTTACCCAGGCAAAATTCCATGTAGGTCCAGAATATTGAGTCAACATAGAGGGAGCCTCCATCGCAGTAATAGTAGACCCAGAACCCACACGAGATGCAGGTATAGAATTCTCAAAATTGGTTTGAACATTTCTATTGGTTAGATCATCCGAGAATGTATATCCAATTACCGGAGCATAATCTGTGCCCCAAGCACTATTATAACCCACAAAGTAATTTTGATAAAATCCATTTGCATATAAGCGAAGCCCTAATTCATTTCCCCAACTATTTTCATCTTCCAACTGTGTCAATTGATTTCTATCTAACACCTCTTTATTACATGATGAAAACAAAGTCATTGCACCTAAAGCAATGTAAGCTATTTTCTTTGAATATTTCATTTTCATTGTTATTAAAAATTAACTTGAACACCAAACGATACAGATTTGAAAGTTGGCGTACCAATTCCCGTTCTACCCGAATTATAATTTGTTTCATTAAACATAGAATAACCATTGATCACTTCAGGATCAATAGGAAGTCCATTAACATGGTCTTTTGTAAAGAAATTCTCTAATGATGTATACACACGCGCAGATTTAATATAAACCTTATTCAACATAGTTGCCGGCAATGAATATCCTAATGTGATATTTTTAACTCGTAAATATGAAAGATCTAGCAAATATCTCGATTGAATTTGCATATTATTATTCAGATTATTACCACCATTATTATAAGCTCTAGGATAAAATGCCTCTAGATTATCAGCAGACCAAAAATTATCAGCAATAGTCGAAGGCATTGCACCATCAGATGATTGGTAACCAGCTATAGCCAAAGAACCATTTCCCCACATCTCGCGTTTACCTATACCTTGCACAAAGGCAGAAAAATCAAAACCTTTAAAATCAAGACCTAATCGGAATCCATATTCATATCGAGGCGTTTCATTACCTAAAATTGCCAAATCGCCATGATCATTAACAGTCTTACTTCCATCATTGATAACACCATCTCCATTTAGATCAGCAAACTTGACATCACCTGGACCAAAGAAAAAGTCGCTACTATTTTGCAAATATCCTTGGTATGCACCATTAGGATCAGATAATTTATTCACTTTCTTACCGTTATTAGTTGTTGTAACTAATTTTCCAGCTGCATCATATTCAAAATCCGAGGCTTGATATAATCGATCAGTTTTATATCCCCAGATTTCTCCCACTTTTTTACCAACATAATAACTACTAATCAATTGAGTGTCGGTATATTTTAAAATAGTGGATTGCGCATCAGCTAATGTACCTCTCATATTTAAACCTAAACCATTACTAAATCTATGGTTAAAGTCTACTGCAAGCTCCCATCCTTGAGTTTTCATATCACCGTAATTACCTTGTGGTGCAGGAGCCCCAAATGTTGCACTTACGTTTCCACTAGGAACAATCATATTTCTCGTATTTCTTCTATACCAATCAAATACAAAACCCAACTTATTATTTAAAACTCTTATATCAGCTCCTAAATTTAAAGTTTCAATATTTTGCCATGATATATCCGATCTCACTGATGTTGGTGTACCAATCGCATATACTCTACTACCATCTGCCGCTAACCAACTCACTTCACCAACATTCATAGTTGAAGTATATAAACTTGGTTTGATAGTTTGATCACCTATTGAACCCCATGAACCTCTAAATTTCAATTGGCTTACAACTGGCTTTGACCACTCCATAAAACTTTCTTCAGATGCTACCCAACCCGCTGAGAAAGAAGGAAACCACTTCCATTTCAAGTCTGTAGGAAATTTGGATGAACCATCGTATCTTATATTACCCTCGAAAAGATATTTATTCTTATAGGCATAATTTACACGACCAAAGTATCCTAACTGCGCTTCCCATCTCGCATCTCCAGTAGCTTGTTGCGATGCAGTATTGATCCCAAATCCTAGTTGTGGGTTATTTAAATCAATTAAATTAAATGTCTGAGAAGAATTCTCTGAATAATCTAATGTCACCCGGTTCAAACCTGCAATAAATTTGAAATCGTGATCATCATTAACTCTCAAATTATAAGTCGTTAATGCATTTATTGTATTATTCCGCTCATTACCTGCTGTTCTTTTATAATGATCCGGATTACCACCGTTTGGTGTATATTGGTAATAATTTAAATCATAAGCACGCATGGCGCCCGCAGCACCCGCCGCTACTACACTTCCCGTGTTATCTACATAAACAGGAGCCCCATTAGCATCATTTCTAACCACACCGGCTACCCATGAATCTGCACCTGTAAATCGTGTTCCTGGATACGTATTGATCATCTCATTATTTGCAAAAGTATAATCAATATCAAACTTCCAATTATCATTAATCTTTACAGTAGCTCCTAAATTTAGATTTAAATAGTTGTTTTGTAAACTAGCAGTGTTAGCAGCAGATGTTTCGCTCCAAGGGCTTCTAATGGCTCTATCATTTTCATCCACTCCCATTGGATATAACGAACTCCATCGGTATAGATATAACCATGGATCGGCAGTTGTTGAGCTAGTCGTATACGGGTACTGTTTATTTCTTCTTGAAACCATCGCACCCGCTCTCACAGTCAAATATTTATTAAGCTCTGTAGAAATTCTCAATGAAGCATTATAGCGTTTAAACTTATCATTATCAGTCGTTTTCATCATACCAGCCTGATTAAGCGTAGCCATGCTTAAATTATAATCAGTTTTACCAGTAGATCCAGAAAAAGATAGATTGTGCTGGGCTGAAGGAGCAACATCACGAATCATATAATCTTCAGGATTATAAGTTCTCACACCATATTTTTTAGTTGGTTCAGCTGGATTCACATACCAATCTCTCCCATATACAGTTGGATCGTTAACGCCTAACTTACCTCCATATAGTTTCTCCCATTCTAAAGCGCGATTATAACTCTCTCTGTTTACTTTATAAAAAGCACCTGCTTCCGTTCCGCCGACACGTTCCACAGCTTCCAGCGTATATTTCAAAGCATTAACCCCTGCCATATTATAATCAATGGCCGAACTTTGAAACGAAAAGTTGTTTGAATAATTGATATTTACTTTTTCTCCCGAACCACCTTTTTTTGTGGTAATCAACACAACACCAAAAGCAGCCTTTGCACCATAAATTGATGAAGCCGCAGCGTCTTTAAGGACAGTTATAGATTCTACATCCGCCGGATTAACCAACTGAATACTCGGAATTTCAACATTATCTAATAAAATCAGTGGATTTGAGGTTCCTGCTATAGATCCCATTTGTCCACGTATTTTCATTACTGGATCAGAGCCCACCTCTCCACTTGGAATAACAACAGTCAAACCAGGAGTAGTACCCTGAATACCTCTTCCAACATCAGCAATTGCTCTTCCCTGTAAATTGTCTTTTACGGAAATCGAAGAAACAGCACCTGTCAAATTCCCTTTTTTCTGTGTACCGTAACCAACAACTACCACTTCTTCCAAAGATTCATTACTTGATTCTAAAGTAACGTTCACAGTGTTAGAACTTACCGTTGCCTCTTTTGTAGCATAACCAATGGACGTAAATCTCAACTTACTCCCGATAGGAGCCGTAATCTTGAAACGTCCTTGAGTATCTGTTTTTGTAGAGGCTGTCCCTCCGACAACAACTACACTTACTTCCGCCATTGGCCCATCTGGCCCTGTCACCACCCCCTGAACTGCATTTTGAAGCACAGCTTTGGATGAAGCTAAAAGTGACTGTGTTACATTAGGGCTATTCAGCACTCCTTCTTTGCTCACATTACTGAAAGACTTAGAAGGCACACTCAGACCCACAGCAACAGAAAATAGTATAAATTTTCTCATTGTATCGTAGCGTTTTATAATAAATGAATTTTTATATTGAAATTTAGTTAGTTTGTTTTATTCAAAATCGGGGTATAATAAATACTTCTTGCGCATCACTTTATATGCCGCTAAATCAGCTGCCCACGAAGCTCTTATCTCCTGTTCCGATTTTCCGGCAAGAATCTGCAGCCTCAATTGATCAGTCCCAGCAAGTTTATCAAAAAATGCAGGTCGAGCGAAAAAAGTAGATTTATCTGGAGTTTTCTTGTAAAAATCCAATACGTATTTTAAGGTAAATTTATGTTCAGAAGGAACTACACCTCGAAGGTCAATCCCATAATTAATAGCACCTTTACCTTCTACATGCTTACTCATACCGTGACGTTCACCAGGAGTAAAAGTAAATGAGCCATACACAGGATTGGTATAACCAATAATTTGAAAAGGCCAATCCGTTCCACGTCCTACAGAAATATCTGTCCCCTCGAAAAGGCACAATGACAAATAAAGTCTGACTGAAAGAGGATTAGGCAAGCTAGGCGAAGGAATAACAGGAAGATCATACATCATCTTATGGTCATATCCTTTAACAGGTACAATGGTCACATCACATTGTTTGCCATTTTCTAACCATTTTTCACCATTGATCATCTTAGCCAATTCACCAATGGTCAAACCATGGATCATCGCTATTTTATGCCAAGAAACATCTGATTTAAACTTATCATCATGTCTTACCGGACCATCCACCTGATCACCATTCGGATTTGGACGATCCAATACAATAAGTTTTTTATTGTGTTTTGCACATAATTCCATCACCCGATGCAAGGAAGTGATATAGGTATAAAAACGCGCGCCAACATCTTGAAGATCAAAAATCATGACATCAATTGCATTTACAATAGAGTCTTGTTTTTGATTACCTCCATATAAAGTATATAATGGCAATCCAGTTTTTGAATCAACATCATTACCAAATTTCTCTCCACGCTCCACATCCCCTCTAAAACCATGCTCAGGCGCAAAGGCAAATTTTAAATCCACTTTCTCACGCAATAACACATCTACCAGATGCTCCTTAGATGCCCCTACGATAGAAGTTTGGTTTCCCATAACACCTACTTTCTTACCTTTTAACATACGCAAGTAAGATGAAAGCTGATCTGCACCGGTTAAAATTTGCGCATTTTTATTTGGAGAAGTAAATGAAGTCTGATTTACGACTACTGATTTACTAGCACATGAAGTGAAAGTAAGAAAACTCATTAATAAAAGGAATCCAAATAGTCTTTTCATATTTTATTAAAAATTAATGGTAGCGTACCTATCATACTGGCAAATAGATGATAATTCGTGAATAAATGTAAGTAGATGTTTTCGTTTTTTTAACTAAATCACTCACAAAAACGCAAAACAAAGTAAGTAGTCACTTTTATTTTCTATACACACCATTAATTGTTATTTAACATTATTTAACAAAAAACATTCAATAAACATGACAAATACCTGAATATCAAAAACATATTAACAATAATTAAGAAATACAAAAGCATAATTAGTGTAACTAATACACATATTTGTAACATTATTATTACAAATAGAAACTGCGGCATAAAACAGCAATTAATGATTTTTCAAAAAATTACATCAAAATACTTTAGAAGAGATAGTAATATGATTAAAAAAACATCCACATTTCAAGAAATCAGATGAAAAAATACAAAAACAAAAAAGGAGTTCACAAGAACTCCCTTTTTGTTTTTTATAATCCTGTTATAAAGATAATAGATTCAAATCAATCAACCTTCTCCTTAATTTGATCATAAAATCATCTCCAGGATCTGACTTTGAAGTGATATAATTTGAATTCGTTTCTTTCCAATATTTTGTATTACGAAAGGTCTTATATTCGTGATGACCAATTACAAAATTTATTGAATACTTGCTTTTTAACTGCCTAATGAGAGCCTCATTCGCCAACAGCTGCTTTTCGGTAAGTGGATACTTATCACCACCAATATTTTCAATACCGATCGCACAATAATTCAAACCAATGGTATGTCTAGCGAATACAGTATCAGGCAAAAATTGATAAATCGTACCATCTCTATCGATCACATATTGCGACGAAACATTTAACGGGCTTGCTTTAGTCAATTCTGGCCTCCCAGGCAATAATACTGGATTAAACGTATTAAAAGTTGCTTGTACACTATTGTTTGCTGTCCAATGCACGACGACCATTGTTGGTTTGATCACAGCCTTTTGCTGCACAATACCATGCCTATTTTGAAGATAATCCAAAGATAGCTGCTCCCGCTCTGCATTCCAAAGAATAGGTTTTTGGATAATCACAGGTGTTTGTGCACAAAGCCAAATTGGAAATAGGGTTAAAATTAATTTTAAATAATATTTCATACTTCTAACTATTATCATATTAATACGAAAGCCGCAAATAGCGGCTCTCAAAGATAAATTATTCTTTTATGTCCCACCAAACCGGAAATGACCAGATATCATCATTCAAAGCATTTGGATGCGAAGCTTTTAAGCTTTCAGAATTGTAATTAATTTCATGTGAGACTTGACGTACCCTCCTGAATTGTTTACCTTGTGGTATTTTTGTTTGTGCTGCCGAAGTTACAGTATACTCATAAGGTACTTTCCAACCTGGATACACCATACTACTAAAATCGTATCTTCTCATATCATTCCAGTTTTGCTGCGAAAATGATAAAGCAATAAATTTCTGAGTCATTATTTTTGCCAAAGTAATATCTGCAGCAGTTCCAATACCTTTAGTAAGAAAATTATCTATTTTACTCTGAGCCATAGGAGATTTACTTACATTTTCATTTCCGTAAGTACTTAGCTTCATATTCATCAAATCAATATGTCCCTTAATACCAGAAACATAAGCATTATAAGCCCCAGCTTTATCTCCTTTATTAAATAAAACCTCTGCCTTTATAAAACACATTTCAGGATACCCTAACAAATGAGTTGGGGCATCAGGACGAGAATAAAATGTTCCCGAAGCTGCTACCACCCCATCCTTCCATTTGTACGTGTCAGATACATCACTATCGTACCCTTTTGAACTACTTTTTATCGAAACGTACACCGTGTCTCCCCAGCGTTCTGAATTTGCAGAATTAACATACCAAGAATGCGGTGGAACCGTGCGACCATTATTTTGAATGGCATTACCGTCCGCATTATAAGAAGCAGCTATTGGCCCAGCATTCATACGGATAGTTGATTGCATATCAATTCCTTTAGATCGAACAAACTGCTTTGGGGATCCATATTGTGCCCAAGGGAGAAGCTTATCGGCCCTTGGGTCTTCTACTCCAGTATTATCAAAATTTGTCAAAATATCAGCATACCATTTTGTCACTAAAGTATTGGTATTCATACCAGCATTATTAAAAACAATTGAAGTCTTCACGGGGTCCGCAAATAAAATATCCCCAATATTATCCGCAGGATCATCCTGATGCGATATTATCGTACTTTCGCCTATAGATAACGGAGATTTTTCAAGCGCAGCCAATACTTCATCAGGCTTATATAAACTCGATTTCTTAGATAGATTATTTAACCATCTTGCCTTCAAACCATAACACATTTTCAGCCATTTATCTACATTTCCTGCATTCCAACTATCTCCTTCAGACAATGCTGTCGCAGTATTGGGCTGAGTCATATTAAAATAAGCTATTGCCTGATCAATATCAGCGAGACAACCTTCATAAATCATTTTACCATCATCAAACTTTGGCGTATTGATTTCCCCCAGTGCTTCACTATAAGGCATCTCACCATACCAATCCGTCATCAACATAAATCCCATAGCACGAATTGCTTTCAAAGCACCTAGATAATGGTAAGCATTTTCGGCTGTGGCTTTTTCTTCCAAATCTTTAAAATTAGATCCTGCACCTACAAAAAAGAATTGATATGGCGTGGTCGACATACCTGCAACGGGGTTCCATCCTGCAGCCATACTTTGTTGCCCAGTGCTACTGATAAAAGTCAATTGTTGGGTAACATATCCTGCCCTTGTACCAGCTGTTCCTTGCGCATACAAATAGTAATGTTGTATCCAAGCCAATCGACTTTTAACAGAAGCAACAGTACTCGATGGTGTATTGGGGTCCACATTAATATCCAACCATTTTTTACTACATGATGAAAACAGAGTTAAAACCACTAGTAGTGATAAGATTTTTTTATAATTATTCATGAGCTTACTATCTTAAAATTTAAAGTTTAATCCAAACATAACTCCAGCTGTGTTAGGTACACCATTGTAATCAATACCAACAGAGCTTGAACCAGTTACCCCAGAACCGGCGGCAGAAGTCTCCGGATCCATACCTTTATAGTTTGTCAAAAGCCATAAATTATTTCCTGTTACTGTTGCAGTTAGACCTTTTACTACGTGCGAAATCCCAGCATTTTTTAGAATTCCGTTTGTAAAATTATAAGACATTGAAATATTACGCAACCTTAACCAATTTGTATTAGTCATAAAATTTGAACTTTCACGAGCATAGAAGTCACTCCAATAATCTTGAATAATCTTTCGCCCACTAGTTTTTACACCTTTAATATCATAAATTTCATCTGCTAAAAAAGTAAAGGTTTTATCTTCATAAATGGGAGCCTGTTCGGTACCGCCATTGCGAACTGCTCCATTTAAAATCAATTTATTACGATCTTCCGAACGCTTACTCATACCATTAAGTGTCATTGCATAATCTGTCCCATTATATATATCTCCACCTATTCTGAAATCCAATAAGAAAGAAAGGTTGAAATTTTTATAAGTAAAACTATTATTAAATCCTCCTGTCAATTTTGGTTCACGATTACCAATGTTGTAAGTGGTTTGATTGTCACTTGTAGGCATTCCCGTATTGGCATCTAAAACCACCCTTCCTTCTGAAGTACGCGTCCATTTAGAACCAGAAATACCCATAAAATCACCACCGTTGAAGGAAGCAGCCTTTGCATTACCAACCTGAACATCCGTTACATATAAAATATTAACTCCTGCTAACAAATTATCAACAGTACCCTTATTTCTAGACATATTCAAAGTTGACTCCCATGTAAAATTATTATTTACTATTGGTTTTCCTGTCAATGACAACTCCATACCTTTATTATAAATATCACCACCGTTGACAGAAACAAATATATAACCTGTTGATTGACCTAGTCGTGGGGAAAGTATTTGATTATATGAATTGTTCGTATAATAAGCATAATCGATACCTAATCTTCCCTTAAAGAACCTTAATTCGGCTCCAATTTCAAAAGAACCTGTCGTTTCAGGTTTTAATAAAGGATTTCCTTTCTGCCAGTTGTTACCAGCTCCAACTATACCACCTAAATATTCAATAGGTCTCCAAAGATAAGTATTGGTGACATATGGATTAGCATCTTTACCAACTCTTGCCCAAGAAGCACGAAGCTTTCCAAAAGTTAACCAATCCACTCCACTATCTTTCAATAGTTCTGAAAACACAAAACTACCACCTACCGACGGATAGAAGTAGGATCTATTTGCAACAGGAAGTGTGGAAGTCCAATCATTTCTTCCAGTTACATTTAAATAAAGCATGTTTTTATATGAAGCTCGCAATTCACCGTATAAACCAAAAAGTCTTTTTGTGGAATTATTGACCCTAAATTGTTTATTAGAAGCGGCAATATTTTCAAAGCTGTAGAAATTTTCCACCTCAAAATTATATCCCAATCTTTGATTATTGGTTGTCTTAGTTTGTTCTGAGAAAAAACCAAATAATGCACCTAGATCGAAATCACCGAACTTTTTATTAAAATCTGACATCAAGTTCGATGACCAATAATTGTACTTAAAGTCACTTTCGGACATCATCCCATTTTGCCATATTTTTTTTACAGCTCCATCCTCTCCCAATCGAGTTGAATTTTTGGTTAAATAGCTATCCGCACCAACACGATAGGTCACATTCCACCAATCAAAAATGGGTAAAGTAGCGTTAATGCTTCCTGTAAAACGCTCTGTATTATCACCAAGAACATTACGATTAATTGTCCAATATGGATTTTCAACATCATCTTCTAAAGGTTGAAGTCCTGCAAACATTCGATATTTAGTACCATCATCATTAAGATATTTCTTCATATCATCACTTCGGGACCAACCATACAATGACTCCAAAGCACCAGTACCACCTGAACCATATAATCCAGCTGAAGTCAAGGTTTTATCTGTATTTGCTAAAGAATAACCAACATTAGCTCCAACAGTTAACTTTCCAAATTTTTGGTCACCATTAAACCGAAATGTCGTTTTATCAAAACTTGTATTTGGAATAATACCTTGTTGATCAAAACGAGAGGCCGATAAATAAAAAGTGCCATTCTTATTACCTCCGGACAGATTTACAGCATTATCGAATATGGTAGAGTTTTGAAAAAAATCTTTAATATTATCATACATAATATCATCAGGTCCAAATTCTTCCCCCCAAGATTGAGTCGTATAAGTATCTAATTTACCAGCACTATTAAAATACCCTCTCTTAAATTTACTTTGTTGTTCTGGTAACCGATTTACCCAACTATTAGAAACTCGGCTTGAAAAACCAATCTCAGTTCGACCATCCTGTCCCTTTTTCGTTGTAATAATTATAGCACCTGCTGCTGCTCGAGATCCATACAAAGCCGCTGCTGCTGGCCCTTTTAAAACTGAAACATTATCAATATCTTCAGGATTAATATCCATTACCCTATTGCTATTAGACGAAGATGTAGCTTGTGCACCGTCAAAACTACTATTCCCACCTATTACTGTTGAATTGTCATAAATAACTCCATCAACAACGAATAAAGGTTGATTATCTCTTTCTAAAGATGTACCACCTCTCAAAATAATTTGTGCTCCTGCCCCTGCCGCTCCAGATGACTGTGTTACATTCACACCGGCTATTTTACCCGCTAATGAATTCACAACATTCGCAGTTTTATTCTTCATCAACTCATCAGCTTTGATATCTTGAACAGCATATCCTAGAGCTTTTTTCTCCTTTTTTATCCCCATAGCTGTGACAACCACCTCGCCCAAGGCTTCTTCACTTCCAGAAAGCGCAATATTGATGGTAGAACTAGAACCAATGGTTTGCTGTGTTGACTTAGAACCAATAGCACTAAAGATGAGGACGTCTCCAGGTTCAGCTTTTATTGTAAAACTTCCATCTGGATTAGTTTGTGTACTGACTGCTTTACCTTTAATACTGACAGTCACATTCGACAGGGATGTTCCATCAGATGCATTGGTCACTTTGCCCGAAATAGTTTTCGTTTGCGCCCACAAGCTGGTAGATAACATCACTCCCGAACAGAATAAGAGTAATTTTTTATTCATAATAATAATTTAGTTAGTTGCAATTGTTAAAATCGGGTGGTTTTCCCCGACTGGTTTACGATCATTACACTACAATAGTATAAAAAGGTTCCAAGCTTTGCAAGATTATGCGTAATTATTTTAATAATATGCCTTAAAACACAACCCTAAATCATCTCTTTGTAACACAATCGATTGAATCGAGCAAAAATTAAAAAAACAAAATGCAGAAATACGCACAATTTGAACATAAAAAAGAAAAATCATTACAACATGATCTTAACATCATAGCGTTCCCTGATATAATTTAACTGTTCCTCCGAATCAGATTCCAAATCAGGTATTGCGCGCTCCCTTTCTTTATCGATCTCAATTTTAATGATACTTTTATAAAACCGAAACACCTCTTTTTCATTCGATAATGTCAAACGCGGAACACGAACAGAATTTCCATGCTCATCTTTTGCCACCATTGTAAAATAAGAAGAGTTGCAATGTTTTATTTCACCAGATTGAATATTCATAGATTCAACACGAATACCGACTTCCATAGAAGTATTGCCAACATAATTTACCGAAGCTATGAGGGTAATCAATTCCCCTACTTCAATCGGTTTTAAAAAATTAACTTTTCCCACCGATGCTGTCACACAATAATGTCCAGAAAACTTTGAGGCCACAGCAAAAGCTATTTGATCCATCAAGGAAAGCACATATCCACCATGAATTTTACCTCCAAAATTGGCATTGGAGGGTAACATTAACTGAGACATCCGTATAACAGACTCACCAGCTTTTTTATAAATTTCTTCCATATAATTAAATATACTTTAGAAAAAAATCAATTCCTAATCGATCCCGCTCAAGCAATTACATCCATGACTTCCATTCATAGACGACATGATCGACCAAAATCATACTTTACAAAAAAGGGTTATCCAAGTTGGATAACCCTTTTTTTAATATTTTTTAGATTACTTAATCTTTTCAGCAATATATGGACTTTCATTACTCAATCTATCCACCGCTTTAACCGCAACATATTGCAACTTTTTGCCATTCTTAATTTTCGGAAGCTCTCGAGCTGTTACCGATGGATCTAGAATATCATAAGACCATTCTCCTCCATAATTGGTATAAAGAACCCAATGAAACACTTGGTCAATCTGCTTGTGTTGCCATTTTGCAAACATAAAATCTTTCTCTGAAGTCAACAACAAAGTTGGTTTCAACATCGGATTTGCATTCAGCCAAGGTGTCCTAGGAATCAACACCTTATTTTGGTATGGACCTTCAAAAATAGCTTTTGCCATACTAGGATTTTTGGTCAAACCTGCTAAACTCCAATGAACAATACCTTTGCTATCCGGAACAATGTTGCGCATTGCCGCAATTTGATTGACGATCTCAGTAGAATATTCTGCCGTACGTTTACCCACAGTATTAATGCCGGGCCACAAATGCCTGCGCATCGTATTTTCACTCTCCCACCATTTTAGCAAAGTCGTAAAACTCTGTTTGGCCGGCTGAATAGGCCAATATAATTGTGGCGTATAGTAATCCACCCAACCTTTATTCAGCCATAATTTTGCATCCGCATACAATTGATCATATTGACTTGACCCTTGAATACCTGCTGGATAACCTGGCTTCCAAATTCCAAAAGGACTGATACCAAATTTCACAAAATTTTTCTCTGCTTTAATTTCTTTATAAATACGCTCTACAAATGTATTCACACTATTTCTTCTCCAATCCGCACGTGTCAATGTACCACCACTTTTCTTATATTCATTCCAACTATCACTATCAGGAAAATCTTGACCACCGTTATATTCTGCGTAAGGATAGAAATAATCGTCAAAGTGTACCCCATCAATATTATAACGTTTTACAATATCCATCACAACACGTGATGCATGATCTTGCGTTGATTGTTTCGATGGGTCAAACCAATACCATCCCTGTTTCAAGCGAACGACAGAATTACCCATCTTTTTAGCCATGGAAGATTCTGTCAGCTTACCTCCGGAAGTATGGTGCGCACGATATGGATTTAACCAAACATGTAACTCAATACCTCTTTTATGTGCCTCTTCAACCCAAAATTCTAATGGATCATAATATGGAAAAGGAGCTTTTCCTTGTTCTCCTGTTAGGAAATAAGACCAAGGTTCCAAATCACTTTGATACAAAGCATCAGATGATGGACGAACCTGAAAAATAGCTGCATTAAAATTGTTATTCTTCAAAAAATCCAAGATTTGGATAGCCTCTTGCTTTTGTTCATCAGTAGACAAGAAATTCTTACTTGGCCAATTGATATTCGCTACAGTAGCGATCCATGCAGCACGAAATTCACGTTGCACTTCAGGAAGCTCAACTACAACCTCTTTTTTCTCTTCAGCCTTTTTCTCTTCAATATTATTTTTTACTTTCTCACGTTGAGGCTTATCTTTTGCATCCGGATGTTGCAATTTAACTTCAGTAGTACCCTTTACCTGCTCTTGTTTTCTATTCTTTTTGGAAGAACATGAAAATAAAAATAAAGCAACTGATAGTATTAATAAGTGATGTTTCATTCAAAAATGTTAATGTGTTGTTTCAAAATAAGCTACAAATGTACGGATTATGATTTTGTATCGACAGAACTACTTCGATATTAACTTTCCTTTAACCAACACTTCCTGAAGTTTATAATCCGCAGAGAAGATTAAAAGATTAGCAATACTACCCAGATTTAGATTACCAATATCTGTTCGCTTCAACAATCGAGCAGGATATGTAGTCGCCATACGGATTGCTTCATCCAATGGGATACCGACTTGCTGTACAGCATTTCTAACCGACTCAAATAAAGAGACAGCAGCACCTGATATCGTACCATCTGGCAGCGAATAGTAACCATCATTCAAGACATGCTGATAAATCCCTTTCGAACAAGCTGCTACAGCATCTGTAATTAAAAATAAACGTTCACCCATCTGTTTTTTTGCAATTTTAACAGCTTCAAAACTCACATGATGCCCATCTAAAATAATACTAGAGCATACTGTAGGATGATTAAAGATTGCTCCTACCATTCCTACCTCTCGATGGTGCAAAGCTGACATCGCATTGAATAAATGAGTTCCTGTAGGAATACCTAGATCGAATCCCTTCGTGCCTTCCTTATATGTAGCATCACTATGACCTGCGCTTAACAAAAGTCCATAAGATTGTAAATATTCAAGCACGTCGTCATCTATACACTCTGGAGCAATGGTCATCATTTTCACAATAGAAGGATGATCGCCTAGCAGTTCTTTGATATTCTCTTTCGTAGGTTTTACAATCAATTCAGCAGGGTGGGCACCACGCTTTTTACTATTCAGAAATGGTCCCTCCAGATGTAATCCCAATAATGCGTCATGCTTAAAATGACCAGCAACTTGAATAGCTTCTTGAAAAACATGAAATGTATTTGTTGCCAAAGTCACCATATAAGAAGTCGTTCCCTTACGAACTAGTCCATCCGAAATTCGCTGCAAAGACGCTGCTGTCAATTCAGCGGAAAACAAGTCATCGCCATCGCCATATAATTGTAAATCAATTAAACCAGCACACATATTCGCACCTTTGACGTCCAATTGCTCCCAATCAGTTGGAATTTCTTTTGGATCTACGATAGCTGTAATTATTCCATTTTCAACGAGTAGAGCTTTGTGTTCAATCAGATCATAATCTGAGAAGATTTTGCCACCAACTATAGCAAGTTTATTCATTATCTTTTATTTTTGATTGTTTAAAGATAATCATTGCGATTATCAATTTACAAGCGTAACTTAGTTCCATGTACTTTTTTAGAAAAAAAGACCCCAATCGCCCCACCAACGGCAATCTAAAAGCTATGCATATCATCAATGCCATAGCTATCAGTGTTTTTATATTGGCGTTGATCTATAAAATATTCCTTGCATCCTAAATACCAACATATGTCTCAAAAAATTATTTTAAATACAGAAAAAGCACCCGCAGCAATCGGTCCATACAACCAGGCAATAAAAGCCGATAAAACATTATATGTATCTGGACAGATTCCTTTAGTTCCGGGAACGATGGAATTAATCACAACAGGAGTTGCAGATGAAGCTCATCAAGTTTTAAAAAATGTAGATGCTATTTTAAAAAACGCAGGTTATGGATTTGAAGATGTTGTTAAAGCATCCATTTTCTTAAGCAATATGGATGACTTCGCGACAGTCAATGAAGTATATGCACAATATTTCACCACTGTACAACCGGCACGTGAATGTGTTGCTGTTAAGACACTACCAAAAAATGTAAATGTAGAAATTTCCGTGATTGCTTGGAAAGATTAATGATAACCAAAGAACAAGATACTGAAGGCCGCGGAAAGTATTTCTTAGCGGCTTTTTTAGGTCCTTTAATTTGGGGATTTATGGCTGTCCCTATTCGCTTGTTAAAAAATTGGTCAGCAGAGGATATTCTGCATTACCGCATCATATTAGCCGTTTCACTTCTTTGGCTCTTCAACTTTATTTTCAGAAAAAAAGATCTTAAAAAAGACTATCGCAGTTTTCAACTACTTCCTAAGAATAAAAGAATTAAAATCGTTTATCTTACACTTGCATCAGCTATTCTACTATTTGCAAATTGGTACACCTATATCTATTGCATCAACAGTATTAGCGTACAAGCGGGTGCGTTCGCATATATTCTATGCCCATTGATTACTACTGCAGGTGGTTATTTCATTTTAAAAGAAAACTTAAATACCACTCAAAAACTATCTTTAATTATTGCTATAACTGGCGTATTCATGCTAGCAACGGGGTCTCTGACAGAAGTATTATGGTCCTTAACGATTGGTTCACTATATGCCTTCTATCTGGTCTTACAGCGTATCATACAAGGTT
The DNA here is from genome assembly GCF_002440335.1 of Sphingobacterium sp. UBA6320. Classification (NCBI taxonomy): domain Bacteria; kingdom Pseudomonadati; phylum Bacteroidota; class Sphingobacteriia; order Sphingobacteriales; family Sphingobacteriaceae; genus Sphingobacterium; species Sphingobacterium sp. UBA6320. The sequence continues at coordinate 17,715 of NZ_DJTA01000011.1, forward strand.
TTGACAAACTCAATATGCTAGCGATACAACTAGCCATGTGTACTTTATTTATTATACCCCAAATGATAATGGATGAAAGTCCAATACCTCAAGAAGGCACATTCTGGAGCATTATATTAATCACAGCATTACTATTTACCATAATACCATTATTTTCAAGCATGTATGCGTTAAAGAAAATATCTTCTTCGACACTTGGCATCATGTTATACATCAACCCAATCATTGCATTTACACTAGCTGTTACCTATTTTCAAGAACAGGTAGATCCATATAAATACTGGGCATATGCTCTGATTTTCACTGCCATTATTATTTTTAATTTCGATAAATTAAAAATTCTCTTCAAAAGGAAAAATTATTTGTAGCATTTCAATTTCTTAATGCGTTTAGATGGTTAATAATCAATTATTAATCATCTAAACCTTATATCTGTGATGAGAATTTGCCAAATTTTTAGGATTAGTACTTTAATACTGATACTCTGTCCAATTCTTATATTTTAAATCTATAACCTTTATGATCATGATCAAACAGCTTAGCTATCTTACGCTATTTATTTTACTTGTTAGCGCATGTAAAAAAGATGAAACAACTTCACTGCAATGGGGTGAACTAGCCAAAGAAAAAAGAGAAGCCATTGAGCAGCTCATTGCTTCAGAAAAATGCGAGAGCCTAAACGATTGGACCATTGAAAAGGCGGCAAATTATTGGTATGGACACAGCTATTTCCCTGTGCACAAACATATTAAAACACAATTTGAAAAACTTTGGAATGAATATCGTGAACTTGAATCTAAAGGAATAGATGCAGGAATCCGAGAAGGAATTATCTACGAACCCTGTGAAGAAGGCATTTGGCATGTTTCTGCCCCTATTCAACTTATCTGTGAAAATGGAAAAGCCAAGCTATTATATATGAAAGATCTTAGTTTAGCCGATAGCAAAGCACAAATAATTCCTGTAAAAACTAGGATAGACGATTATCTAAATACCCTTAAGTGCGACGGAACAAATAATTGGACGACTACTTTACTTTTAAAAGATTGTGGAATTGATTATATCCCTTATTTAACGACAGCTAACCTAATTGAAATCAAAAAAGATATTGCACTTTACAATTCTTTAAAAAAGAATATCCTTGAAGGTGAAAAACCAAATTGCCCAGTGGGTGAATATATGTATCCGACAGGCGTAAAATGTGTCAATAATAAACCTGTCGTCGAACTCTCTAAGTAATTAACACAACCGTTATTTAATAAAAGGCAGTCATAGCTTAGTAGCATGGCTGTCTTCTTACACTAAATTCTTCCCAGATAGAAAATAGTGATTTCTGAAATAAGAAGAACCTTATGATACATAATAACAAATATCTAAAAAATATGACAAAAAATAAATCAACTGTAAAACAGACAGATAGGTAAGATAAACAGAAATACTGTATCACATTTGTTATAAAATCCTTTCAAAATTTCCAGAACAATAGTACTTTAGATTCCCATTACGAGAAAAAACCGTCTCGCTAATAAATTATATTGATTTTATTTTACGTCTATCTGATACGTACCCTCCTATATTCAATATAAGACACCTAACTAACCAATGAGCTAAATTGAATTAGCCATTGCTTATAAATCAATTCTTATGAAATGTGTAAAGACATAATTAGATCATAACACATATTACTACATGAATAGTAAATTACAAACAACATTGAAGATCTTGGGTATTGTTCCAACAATGCTCTTTTCAGCATCTTTACTTCTTGCCCAAAACACGCAGGTGAAGGGTACTATTGTGGATGGCCAGTCTAATTCACCAATAGCGGGAGCTACTATTAAAGTTTTGGGAACATCTAAAGCCAGCTCATCAGATGCTAGCGGTGTTTTCCAAGTGAACGTTGACGATAAAAATCGTATTTTGAGCATCAGTGTTATTGGGTATGAAACCAAAACCGTAACACTTGCTCCAAATGAGACTACTGTAACCGTAAGTCTAGTGCCGCAGACACAACAACTCGAAAGTGTGGTTGTAACAGCACTTGGGATCAGCCGCGCTCAAAAATCGTTGACCTATTCGACCCAACAACTGAAAGGCGACGAATTGAATCGTGTGAAAAGCACCAATTTGGCCAATAACCTAAATGGTAAAGTAGCAGGTGTCAACATTGCTTCAAGTTCATCCGGACCAGGTGGATCTGCCAAAGTTGTATTAAGGGGAAACAAATCAGCTTCAGGAAATAACCAAGTTTTATATGTTGTTGATGGAGTGCCGATCAATAATCAGACATTAGGATCACAACCTGACAATGTATTTGGAGGTCAACGCGATCCTGGAGATCCTATTGCCATGATCAATCCCGAAGATGTGGAGAATATTTCCGTACTAAAGGGAGCATCAGCTGCCGCTTTATATGGTAGTCAAGCAGCCAATGGTGTTATCTTAATCACGACCAAATCTGGAAAAGGTGGCCGCACCACAGTTAACTTCTCCTCCAGTGCACAGATCGAGCAAGCAACCTCGTTACCAGAATTTCAAAATCAATATGGGCAAGGATCCGGAGGCAATGCTAGCACGACAAGTGTAACCAGTTGGGGAGCAAAAAATGATCAAACGAACTTTGATAATGTTAACAAGTTCCTAAGAACGGGTAGCAATTTCACCAACTCATTGACATTATCTGGAGGAAACGAGAAAAATCAAACGTACTTCTCTTACGCCAACACTTTAGCAAAAGGAATTACGCCAAATAATGACATGACCCGTCACAACTTCAATCTTAAAGAAAGCGCCAAGTTTTTTGACGACAAACTAACGGTAGAAGGAAGTGCTAATTATATTACTCAAAAACTAGACAATGCACCGACATCTGGTTTTTACTATAATCCTTTAGTGGGACTTTATTTATTGCCTCGCAGTGTTGACATTTCTCCTTATAAAGAATTCGAGAAATTCAATCCAAGCCGCAATCTTTATGATCAAAACTGGTTTACGCTCTCAGATGACCCAACCACACAACAAAACCCTTGGTGGATCGTCAACAGAAATCAAAATAGTTCAAAAAGAAACCGTCTATTGTTAAACGGTAGTGCCAAATATCAAATCGCACCATGGATCAATGTTCAAGCACGTGGAAGTGTCGATCGTACCAGTGAAGTTTGGGATAGAAAATCATATGCAGGTACACAGTCTATTTTAGCCCGACCTAATGGAGGATATAGTTATACCAATACAACCATTACTCAGCAATATGGGGATTTGATCGCCAACATGAATTTCAATTTCAACGATAAATTTCAAATTGCAGGTGTAGTAGGTACCAGTATCACAGACTGGAAGACAGAAGGTGTCGATTACAACAGTGGTACAGCTGGTCTACAATATCCAAATCAGTTTATCATCCAAAATTCAACTACACCAACTCCAACAGGTCTATTGAACAACAGAAGACAATTACAATCGGTCTTTGCTAGTGCCAATTTATCCTACGATCAGTGGTTATATCTGGATCTAACAGCACGTAACGATTGGTCAAGTACCCTAGCTTTTACAGAATCAAATTCATTCTTCTACCCATCGGTAGGTCTAGGTGTCGTTTTAAATGACAAGTTAAATATGCCCGATTTTGTCAACATGGCCAAAATTAGAGGATCGTATGCTATCGTTGGAAATGATTTACCACCTTATACCACTTTATTGACCAATAACCTCAATGCATACGGGGTCATCAATCTTAATGATATCGCATTTCTCAAAGGTTTGAAGCCAGAAAAAACCCATTCATTGGAAATTGGTACTGAATGGCGTATGTGGAACAACCGCTTAAATGTAGATGTCACTTATTACAAAACAAATACGAAAAATCAGTTCTTCAAAATTGCGGCTAGTCAAGCATCATTGTATGATCAATATGCTATCAATGCTGGTGATATCCAAAATCAAGGAGTTGAAGCATTAGTATCATTAGATGCCATCAAAAATGACAACTTCACGTGGACAACAAGTTTAAACTTTACGTATAACAAAAACAAAATTATCAAGTTAGATGATCGCATTAAAGAATTTGCATTGACCGGAGATGGACGTAATAACTATGCTTCCAAATTTGAAGTTGGCGGTTCTTTCGGAGATATTTATGGACAAGATTTTGCGCGTGACGATCAAGGACGTATTCTAGTATCTGAAGATGGATCTCCACAAAAGAATTCAAACTATACTAAGTTAGGCAACTCAAATCCAATTTGGCAAATGGGATGGAACAATAGCTTCAATTATAAAAACTTCAATTTAAGTTTCTTGATCGACGGCAAATTTGACTACGAAGTCATGTCCATCACACAAGCGCTTCTTGACGGTTACGGTGTTTCAAAAACAAGTGGCGATGCCCGTGCAAATGGCGGAGTTGCTATTAATGGCATCACAGCTTCAGGTATTACAGTGACCAATGTTGATGCCGAAAAATGGTATACCACTGTCGGTGGAATGGGACCTGTAAGTAGCCAATATATCTACGATGGAACAGTTGTTAGACTACGTGAATTGGTATTAGGATATGATTTTAATATCAATGACAGTTTCTTTAAAAAACTACGCGTTTCAGCAGTAGGTAGAAATCTATTCTACTTGACTAAGAAAGCACCATTTGATCCAGAAGTAACCATGTCTACCGGTAATACCCTAAGCGGTGTAGATATCTTTATGATGCCACCAACCCGTAACTATGGTCTTACTTTGAATGCAACATTTTAAAAAAACAACGATGAAATACAATTTCAAAAATATAAGTAAGTTGATGTTAGCCTGTGTAGTACTAGGAAGTGCTATGAGCAGCTGTACAAAAAACTTTGAAGAATACAACAAAAACAACACCGGATTAACCGATGAAGATCTCGCTGCCGATGGGAAAGATCTGGTCTTATTCTTCAAAACAGCCCAAATGGCCATTTACAATTTCTCTGGAGGCGGTGATCCAAATTCATACCAACTTCAGCAAAATCTAAATGCAGATGTATTCTCCGGTTACTTTATGTCCCCTACACCTTTCAATAGTGGTCAAAACAATCTGAATTATGCTATGGTGAATGGTTGGAATGGCGAACCGTTTAAAGTTCTTTATCTAGATGTGATCAAATCTATTGATAAATTACAAAAAAACGGATTGGATAAAACCTATCCAGCTCTTGGGGGAGCAGCAAAAGTAATTAAAGTTGCAGCGGCCAACCGTGTAACCGACATTTATGGCCCCATCCCTTACAGTAAAGTAGGCACATCAGGTGACGTTCCTTATGACAAACAATCCGATCTTTATAACGCCTTCTTTACAGAATTGGACGAAGCTACTACAGCCTTAAAAGCCTTTAGTTCAGAAAGTCCAATGACAGATAAAATCGAAGAAATTGATTTGGTCTACCCAAATATGGATAACCAATCCCGATTCAAAAATTGGTTAAAATTGGCCAATTCTCTTCGCTTAAGACTTGCAATTCGTATTGTAAAAGCAGATCCACAATTAGCAAAAATACAAGCCGAAAAAGCGTTGGACCCTGCAAATGGTGGAGTTATTGAAGCAAATAGTGAAAACTTTAAAATTAAAGTTCCTACAGATGGTACATTTAGCAATCCACTTTGGTTTATTTCAAAAAACTGGGCAGATACACGTATGAATGCTTCCTTACAATCTTACATGACGGGTTACAAAGATCCTCGTATTTCCAAATATATGGAGTCCGTAGCGGTTGATAAACTGACAACAGGATTTGCTGGAAAATACATTGGTATCCGCACAGGTGCCGCAGCTATTGAAAAAGATAAATACCAAGTATTATCTGCTTTAAATACAAATGGGAGTACACCATCATTTACTGCAACCACTGCACCCATTTTAATGACTGCAGCAGAAGTGTATTTCTTACGTAGCGAAGCAGCCCTAAGAGGTTGGGCAAATGTTGGTGGAACAGCAAAATCTCTTTATGAAAAAGGTGTTGAAACCTCTTTTGCACAGTGGGGTGTAAGTGGTCTAGCCACATATTTACAAGACAATACCAGTAAAGCTGATGCCTACGTTGATCCATTTAACGCCAGCAATAATGCAGACTCACCGACAAGCTTAACCATCCAATGGAATGATGCAGCCACTAATGAAGAAAAACTGGAACGCATCATTACCCAAAAGTGGTTGGCTATCTTTCCTGAAGGACAAGAAGCATGGAGTGAATTCCGGAGAACTGGATATCCAAAACTATTCCCTGTTGCGGTTAACAATAGTGCTGGTCTGATCGACACTAAGATTCAGATTCGTCGTTTACCATTCCCGCAAAATGAGTATAACACCAATGCGACTGAAGTACAAAATGCCATTTCATTACTTGGCGGTGCCGATCATGGCGGCACACGTCTCTGGTGGGATGTCAATAAAGGAAATTTTTAATCGAAATTAATATACTATAACAAGAGCGGGGGTGGATCATAAATCATGATCACCCCCATTTTTTATTATTTTAGACCTATACATTTACTGTTATTTCTTCAAGTCAATAACCTAGTTTCATTTATGATCCATCACGGTTAACCATTCCAATTTTAAAAAGCGTATTTTATCAGCCAATTATCAATCAAAACCTCAACATGATGTCGTTAAATCAAGACAAATGACCAAACAATAACAGTACTTTGCTAAAATTTTAAGTAAATTCCTTAAATTAGCGAATTAGAAGAATGGCTGATTTATCTTTAATAACCCCCATAGAATATCTGAAAGGCGTAGGCCCTCAGAAAGCTGATGTAATTAAGAAAGAATTGCAGATTTTCACTATTGGTGATCTGCTCAGCTACTATCCTTTTCGCTACATTGACCGTACTGTCTTTCATAAAATAAGACAGCTTGATGCCGATATGTACTCTGCTCAGGTATTAGGAAGACTTATTGGACTTAAAGAAGTTGGAGAGAAAAAAGGCAAAAGATTAGTTGGACAATTCAAAGATGAAACTGGAAGCATCGAGTTAGTATGGTTTCAGTCCATTACCTGGCTCCAGAAATCGTTAAAAGTAGGTGCAGTATATGTGATGTATGGAAAACCATCCGTTTTTAACGGACAAATATCCATCACACATCCCGAAATGGAGCCATATCAAGCCCAAGCAAAAAACTTAGGGAACATGACGCTACAGCCGGTCTATTCTTCCACTGAAAAACTTAAAAAATTCAATTTAGACAGTAAAGGAATTCAAAAACTACAGCAAACAGCATTAGAAACTGTATTTCGTCAACTTCCCGAGCAAATGCCGGCATACCTATTGGAAAAACATCAACTGATGGATCAAGCCCGGGCAACCGTTGCTATTCATTTTCCACAGAGCCAGGAAGAACTGACTCAAGCAATCAAGCGAATCAAATTTGATGAATTATTCTATATTCAACTCAAATTACTAAAAAACAAACAGCTCAACACTAAAAAATTCAGAGGGCAGATTTTCTCTAAAGTAGGTGACAAGTTTAATACTTTTTTCAAAGAACGTATCCCATTTCCATTAACAAATGCACAAAAACGTGTCGTTAAAGAAATCCGACAAGATACGGTGACTGGAGCGCAAATGAACCGTTTAGTACAGGGAGATGTAGGATCCGGAAAAACGGTGGTTGCACTCTTGACCATGCTCTTAGCTATCGACAACGGTTTTCAAGCCTGCATGATGGCACCAACGGAGATATTAGCGACACAACACTTTACCGGATTGAAAGAATTACTCGGTGAGGACATCTGCAACATCAAATTATTAACTGGCTCAACCACAACAAAACAGCGTCGTGTCATCCATGAAGAATTAGAAAATGGTACTTTAGATATTCTCATCGGAACCCACGCCTTAATCGAAGATAAAGTACAATTCAAGAATCTGGGTTTTGTCGTCATCGATGAACAACATCGCTTTGGCGTAGAACAGCGGGCTAAATTGTGGCGTAAAAATAGTATCCCACCACATATGCTCGTGATGACTGCAACACCAATACCCCGCACGCTGGCCATGACCATGTATGGCGATTTGGATATTTCTGTTATAGACGAACTTCCGGCAGGAAGAAAACCCATTAAGACCGTACATTTTTTTGAAAGCTCCCGACTACGCATGTTTGGCCTCATGCGTGAAGAGATCGCAAAAGGCCGACAAGTTTATGTTGTATTTCCACTGATCAAAGAAAGTGAAAAACTAGATCTATTATACTTAGAGGCAGGATTGGAAAATATACAACGTGAATTTCCACTTCCTGATTATAAAATTAGTATTGTACATGGCAAAATGCCAGTCAAGGACAAAGATTTTGAAATGCAACGTTTTGTAAAACATGAAACCCAGATCATGGTTGCAACCACCGTTATCGAAGTCGGGGTCAATGTGCCCAATGCATCCGTTATGGTGATTGAAAATTCGGAACGTTTTGGTCTCTCACAACTCCACCAATTAAGAGGACGTGTAGGTCGGGGAGCAGAGCAGTCCTTTTGCATACTGATGTCAGGAAATAAGCTTAGTAAAGAAGGAAAATTAAGGTTGAATACCATGGTACGTACCAATGATGGATTTGAAATTGCAGAAGTAGATCTAGAACTTCGGGGCCCAGGCGATATCTCTGGCACGCAACAGTCAGGTGTATTAGAATTAAAGTTAGCAAACCTCGCTACCGACCAACAACTGTTATCCGAAGCACGAAACTCAGTCATAGACATCTTCAAAGAAGATCCTGAAATGATAGAAGAACGGCATGCATTACTCAGACAGTACCTCGCAAGAAAAACGGATGGTATCACTTGGGATAAGATTTCATAAACATTCGCGCACTTGCTATTTCTTTCTAAAACAGCTCATAAGCTCTATTAATAAAATGAAGGGATAAGCTTTCCAAATAAAACAATTAAACTAAAAACGATTATCTTTGTATTATTATTAGGACTTCGTGATATGAAAACTGATCCTTTCATCCTCTATTTGTCAAGCCTTGAGGCTAACATTTCCACAAGTTTAATATACAATACAAAACTATAACAGAAAATAATGGCAAAAATCAAAATATACGATACCGCAGTAAAACCAGAAACCGCAATTCTCGTGAGCGTTATTCCACAGGGAGTAGCTGAAACAAAGGCTCAAGAATACCTAGAGGAACTTGAATTTTTAGTGCAAACAGCAGGCGGCGTCACAAAAGGCATTTTTACACAAAAACTGGCCTATCCAGACCGAGCAACATTTGTGGGCAGTGGAAAATTGGAAGAAATCCAAGCTTTTGTCATCGCCGAAGAAATTGACATGGTCGTGTTTGATGATGAATTGACACCTTCACAACTTCGAAATATCGAGCGTGAGCTCAAAGTCAAAATATTAGATCGTTCCAACCTCATCTTGGATATCTTTGCCAGCCACGCAAAAAGTGCGCAAGCAAAGACACAAGTAGAATTAGCGCAATTACAATACCTTTTACCAAGATTAACACGTATGTGGACCCACTTAGAGCGTCAACGCGGTGGTATCGGTATGCGTGGCCCGGGTGAAAGTCAGATTGAAACGGATAGAAGGATTATCCTTAACAAAATCAGTGTTTTCAAAGATCGATTAGAAACCATTGACAAACAAAATGAAACCCAACGTAAGAATCGTGGCGACATGATCCGTGTTGCATTAGTGGGTTATACCAACGTTGGGAAATCTACCATCATGAATATGATTTCAAAATCAGATGTATTGATTGAAAATAAGTTATTTGCTACTTTAGATACAACAGTGCGTAAAGTCGTTATCGACAATTTACCTTTCCTATTATCGGATACAGTTGGATTCATTCGCAAACTACCGCATCATTTGGTAGAATGTTTCAAATCCACTTTAGATGAAGTTCGCGAAGCAGATGTTTTGATCCATGTAGTAGATATTTCGCATCCCAATTTTGAGGATCATATACAAGCAGTAAATGAAACATTAAAAGATATAGGCGCATTGGATAAGCCCGTTATTACCGTCTTTAACAAAATAGATGCATTTGTTCCCACAGTTGAAGAAGGAGAAGACGGCGAACGTACTGTTACATTAGAAGATTTTGAAAACAGTTGGATGGCAAAAAATGCTGATCCTGCTATTTTTATTTCCGCAACAAACAAAACACATTTGGAAGAGTTCAAACAGAAGCTTTACGAAATCATTGTAGATATGCACAATGCGCGCTATCCTTACAATAATCTGCTTTACTAATTTAAATTTTTATATCTAAAATACGCTTGGATAACATCACATTGAAGACAATAACCAAGTGTATTTTAATTCTTTACAAAAGTATAAATGGCATAAAGCCATATCAATATGCAAAATAAGAAAGTAACATTTATCGACTGGGGCTTAGTAGACTATCAAGAAGCTTGGGATAGACAAGAAGAGATTTTTAAGAAAACCTTAGCAATAAAGCATGATAATCGTGTTAACAACACCGAATTGTCAACGGAAAACTATTTAATTTTTAACGAGCATCCCCATGTTTACACCTTAGGGAAATCGGGTAAACCAGAACATTTATTACTCGATCAAAAAGCATTAGAAGAAAAAGAAGCTCGCTATTACAAAATTAATCGCGGAGGAGATATTACCTATCATGGTCCTGGACAGATCGTAGGATATCCCATACTCGACTTAGATAATTTCTTTACAGATATCCATTTATATCTGCGCACATTAGAAGAAGCTATTATCCTGACTTTGCAAGACTACGGTATTCAAGCAGGAAGATATCCGAGTTTCACAGGTGTATGGATAGATGCTGATAACGAAAAAGCACGTAAAATATGTGCAATGGGTGTCAGAGCAAGCCGATGGGTCACTATGCATGGATTTGCATTTAATGTAAATGCAGATTTAAGCTATTTTGGAAATATCGTACCTTGTGGTATTGATGACAAAGATGTCACTTCTATGGAAAGAGAGTTGGGCTATAAACCCAATATAAATGAAGTAAAAGACAAATTAAAAAGACATATTGCCAATCTATTCGCTATGGAACTGGTTTAAAAAATAAAGGACTTACAAACTGTAGGCCCTTTATTTTCAACATTTACCTAACCTTTTTAATGATCCAACATGTTCAACATCTAACCTTCCTAACAATAAAACATACATTCATATCGAACAGCTTTTCCATTTTCAAAAGTAATGATAAAGAGGCCGGCGTCGCCATTTGGGATATGATAGACATGCGGAGTATCTATCCAGGTGACGGTCAATAAGTGTCCGAATTTTTCAACAAATTCCCGTTCATCATAGTTAGCATCCACACGTTCCTGACCAATCCGTAATACTACACCTTCCAGGAAGGAGGTTTGATAGACAGACCCGACTAACTCACCCTTGTTATTTTCTTCAAATGCGACAATAGATGATGGAGATTGATAATAATATTTCGGTTCCCATCCACATTCGGGCATATTAGGAATCTCTTCCACCCTTTTCATACCCAATTGTTTCATCTGATTATCCGTTATCTTTCCATCATAAAGAAGCATTCCCTTCCAATCGAAGTGCATACGAAGTGCCTCTACTTGACTCATGATAGCATCAAATGTTGGTCTATTTTGAAACCTTTCCGCGACAAGCAATTCAAAATCTATATCTATTTTTGGATCTTTTACACCAGCATTTTCAAATGATTGTTTCCAAAAAGTCAGAGCCTCTTTTAATTTTTTATCATCAGTCCAAGCGATTTCCCGCAGCCTTCCTGCCAATACCATTTCTTGCTTTTGGTCTTTACCTCTTACCTCAAGATAATCCTTCAACACTTTAGCGTAAGTTAATTCAGTACCTAAAAATTTAGCCTGAATGAATTCAGGTTTTTCATGAAAATGATCACCAATATATACCCAACCGTCCGAATAAAGCGGAATGTAATCCACACAAATCAATTCATTCAATCTGGCTCTTCTAACAGCTATACTAGCCACATTTGGAGCTTTTCGCACCCGTAATTCAGATACCTGAACAAAAAAATGAGGACATTGACTTCCTTGACTACCTCGATAAAAATATTGAGCAGGTTCACCCTCCGATCTCTTCCCAGACATCGCCTTTTGAAGTGGTTGCTTTTTGATAAAACCAATATCTCCATTACTCACTTTCACCTTATACTGTGTCTGATTAGAATCCAAAACGTAAATCGGCGCTTCCGTAGAAAAAATACCCAATAAATCTCTTTCATTATCTTCAGCACGATAAAGATGCCCCCATTCTGATGTATAGACAGGACGATCACCGGCCGATTGAGCAAAAGTATCCAGAGTAATAAAACAAATTAATACAGTAAACAAAAAATATAGTCTTTGCAACATAAACGCAGTATTAGTAGATATTAAAAGATTTCAAGAAGGACAGTACTTTATAAACAGAATACCTTCATTAAACAAAATAAGCTAAAATCTCAGCAATAAATTTCTTTTAATCCGTTATTTTTTTGAATTATTATTGAATATAATGGTAGATAAGTTTGTAAGTGCAATAGCTATGTTTAAGTGTGTTAAAACAAAAGGATAAAATAATATCCAAAATCATTTTTTCTCTAAAAAACTTATTTGTTTTTCAAGAGCAAGAATTGTTTTCTCTTGACTACGTATTGTCTGCTCTAGCGCATTGATCACTTTATTCATAGAATCGACCATCAGACTATCTTTATCTTGCGAAGCAACGGTCTGTTGATAAGGGATTGCATGATCTCTCATATTACCAAAATCATTCTTATACATTTCCCCAATCCCCATCAAGAGCCATACAGGGCTTATATCGACATACTTATTTAAAATAATGACCATCGTATCTGAACTTAGTGCGGAATATTTTTGCACACCTTTAAAGTTAGCATATGAAAGCCCTAATTCTTCAAAGAAAACTGCTTTATTGATCCCTTTACTTTCCGCGATTAACAGGACACGTTCTTTAATACCAGACATTATTTTTAATTTAATTTGTAAAAGATATTATAATATCCTATTTTTAACAAACAACTATAATATAATAGCTTCTACCAGAAGCATAACTTAACTAATGATTATGAAAAATACACAAAAGAAACTAAAAGCGAAAAATTTTCGCTACTTAACTAAGCAGATTATCGATAATCCGATGCTCTACATCCATGATTTTTTCCGCAACCAAACCGATCTCATTAACTGGCAAAATGATATCCATCTCTTTGTTATAAGTGGGGCCTATCCTGCAATGTCCACTGGAGGTCATCCCGAAAATGGTTACAATTGTAATCAAATGATCAAACAGATTGAAGTTGCCTATGTCATTTTCAAACAATGTGGCCTCACGAAACACCAGAATCCTTTAAAATTATTCGCGACAAGAAACGATTACTTCAACTACTCGTATGGACCTAAATTCACCTGTAATGACAAAAAAAATCCCTACGATTTGATTTGTAAGTTTTTCTCTTATCATTCATTAAGAAAATGGTATAAGATCATGGATGAATTAATGGAACAACTAACTTTGAAAAGATCTCTAGACAATGCACAATTTGGAGATAAGATTATTGCTATTCGCGAGTTTCTCATCTGTTTGGCGCATGCATTATATTACATATACGAAAATGACGGTATTACCTTACCTCTACCTGCATATGCGCATATAAAATCTACCATAGCGCAACAATAATAGAACGCGTATGCGATAAGAAAACCCGCAATAATAAGGCGTCTGAATACCATGTTACATTTAATCTCAGTATCTACTGATACACCATAGTAAAACGGGACAACACACCTCAAAAATGTAGCAAATGAACTCACCAACTACTTGATATAGCCTTTCAGACTCCCTATTAGATTTTCCTCCCTTAAAAATCGACAAATAGAATATACGCAAAAAAAAAATACGACTTCTATCAAAAACTTATTATACCCAATCCACCTCATCATCAAAATCTAGAATTCAGCAGGTTTCACATCAGAAAAATTCTATTCTTCGTAATGACAAAGCTGACCATCGCGAATTACTAACGCATCAAATATTTCAGCAGTCATAAGTTTATCTACCTCTGCAGTAGGTTTATTCACAAAGGAATTATGACCATTTGTTTTTTTGAAAGCATTTAACGGTACAAAAGGTACCTCCAAAATTTTATAACGCACGAAAATGACAGGCAGATAACGTTCTACTCGAAACACTATTTTCCAAGTATCTAATTTATGCTTGATGAATACTTCATCTATACTCCTAATAGAAGTGCAATTCGCACTTACGAAATATCCGATACCTTGATACTGCTATAGTCCTTTAAAAACCTACAGGCATTTTATTACTGGCAATGCAGTACTAAACAACCCATAAACAATTAACCAAACGGATTCGTTAACCACACATACTTGATCTCATATCATGTTGAAAGGTATTCAAATTGATTACATCAAAAACTTCGGTTTCCTCATAGCGAGTTGCCACTGAAAGTAAAATATCTTCACAGTGCGATCTAAAAGTTTCGTGAACAAGTTCTACGCTGTTATTTTCGCCAGAAAGATGGGTTAACATCAAGTGCTTTAATCTGGATGTACGATGTGTGTTAAACAAATCTAGAGCGACAGTATTGGAAAGGTGACCCCAACCACTACTAATTCTATTTTTTAAAAAGTAAGAGTAACGACCATTTTTCAGCATCTCTTCGTCAAAATTAGATTCTAATAACAGCACATCAACATGCTTAATCACATGTTCAACATTTTTGCAAGGGCGTCCGATATCGGTTAAAATTCCAATATTATGCGCTCCGTCTGAAACCAAAAAACTGCATGGCTCTTTAGCATCATGGTACTTTGGAATACCATAAATTTTCATGTCACCAATTTCTGTCACCGCATCTGGTGCGATGATATGAACCAAATGTGATGGAAGATGCAAGCGTGTACCTTCATAACTTCCATTTGTGATATATACAGGTATATTATACTTTTTGACAAAGACAGATAAACCACGAATATGATCGCTGTGCTCATGTGTGATGAATACGGCTTTAATTTGTGTAGGCAATATGCCCAAGTTATACATACGCAGATGTATGTGCTTACTGTTTATGCCAGCATCAATTAAAATAGCCGTATCGCCTTTAGCGACATAATAACAATTTCCATTACTGCCAGAGGCAATAGCACAATATTTCATATATATTACTATTTATTCTTTAAAGATCGTGGCTCATATTCACCCTGTATTTCTGCCAACCGAGTAGCTGAATATGGCGCGCTAACAATCTGAAAAATTAACATTCGGGTAAACTTAGTGGTATTTGTACAGCCAATCCACCATCTGCTGTTTCTTTATATTTAACATTCATATCTAAAGCCGTTTCCCACATGGTCTTTACGACCGCATCCAAACTTACTTTAGCTTTATCAGGATTGGACTGTAAAGCCAATTGTGCAGCTGTAATGGCTTTGATCGCTCCCATTGTATTACGCTCAATACAAGGAATCTGAACCAATCCACCGATCGGATCGCACGTCAAACCTAAATGATGTTCCATCGCTATTTCTGCTGCCATTAGCACCTGTCTTTGAGACCCTCCAAGACACTCTGTTAATGCACCTGCAGCCATTGCTGATGAGACTCCAATCTCTGCCTGGCAACCACCCATAGCAGCGGAAATCGTAGCTCCTTTTTTAAAGATTGACCCAATCTCTGATGCTGTTAATATAAACTGAATGATTTTATCCTCAGAACCACCATGATGAAAGGTGATATAATATTGTAATACTGCAGGAATTACACCTGAAGCACCATTCGTTGGTGCGGTCACAACTCGACCAAAAGAAGCATTTTCCTCATTAACAGCCAAAGCAAAACAACTTACCCAATCCAAGATATACTGAAAATTTTCTCCACCGGCTTTTATAGCAGCGATCCAACTGTCATAATCATGATAAGTACGATCCTTAAGCAATCGATGATTTAGCTTTGCAGCTCTCCTTTCAACATTTAACCCCCCAGGAAGAGTACCAGAGGTATGACAGCCTCGATATATACACTCATAGATTGTTTTATATATATTTAAAACACCAGCACGCGTTTCTGCTTCTTCACGCCAAGCATGTTCGTTTTCTAAAACGAGTTCAGATATTTTCAATCCAGTCTTCCGGCACCAGTGCAATAAGTCCTGCGCGGTTTCAACTGGAAAAGGTAAATCAACCTCTGTAGAAGTGTTACTTGTTTCATTATCCTGTACCACAAATCCACCGCCAATCGAATAATAGGTCTCACTAAGTGCTTTACCATCTTTTAAAAAAGCCTGAAAAGTAACTGCATTAGGATGATAGGGTAAACTTTCGCTATAAAGAAAAAGTAAGTCTTCCTGATAGGAGAAAGAGATTGGATGGGTACCTGCCAATCTCAATTCATGTACAGATTTGATATGTTCTACTTTTGGAGTTACTTGATTGACATCAAAAGTAACGGGATCATCTCCACTTAATCCCAAAAGGACTGCAATATCTGTTCCGTGTCCTGTCCCTGTTTTCGCTAAAGAACCATAGAGTAAAATTTTGACAGACTCCACCATATCGAGCACAGCTTTATCATGCAATACTTTCGTAAATTGCTGTGCAGCTCGCCATGGGCCTAAGGTATGCGAACTGGAAGGTCCTATACCAATTTTAAACATATCAAAAACGGAAATTTGTTCTTTGCTCATTCTATAGTTATAAAGCGCTATCAAAATCATGTTTTTAGGACAGTCCAAAAACATTGCAATTTACAGAATATAAAACAACAACAAAGTTCTTACAAAGATTTAATACTTTATCAATAAAGCTTAATTATCTTTGTTAACTTATCATTAAACAAATGAGATTTAAACACGTTCTGCACTTACTTGGAGTATTTTTTCTAATCGCACTAACAGCACAACTTTTATGCGCCCAACCTAGCCCCAAACGAGAAGTTCGTGGTGTTTGGATTGCCACTGTCGGAAATATTGATTGGCCCACACTGGCCACAGGCACCAATGTTGAAAAACAAAAGCAAGAACTTATTCATATTTTGGATGAGCACAAAAAATCAGGTATGAATACCATTCTTTTTCAGATACGACCATCGGCAGATGCTTTTTACGGTCGTGGAAGAGAGGGATGGAGTCGTTATTTAACAGGTAAACAAGGAAAAGCTCCCGATCCATTCTATGATCCTTTGGATTTCATTATCGACGAGTGTCACAAAAGAGGAATGGAATTACATGCATGGATTAATCCTTATCGTGCATCTACAACACTCAATCCCAATCATTTTTCTGAAGATCATATTACCAAAAAGAAACCTGAATGGTTTTTTACTTATGCAGGCAAAAAACTATTCAATCCAGGTATTCCTGAGGTTCGTGAATATATAATTGGTGTCATCATGGACGTGGTCAATAATTATGACATTGATGGAATCCACTTTGATGATTATTTCTACCCCTATCCTGATAGTCGTAACACTCCGATACCTGATCGCATCACATTCGGGCAATATGCCAACAATTTTTCGAATATCGATGATTGGAGAAGAAACAATGTAGATATACTCATACGTGATCTAGGAATTGCGATTAAGGCCAAGAAGCCCTGCATCAAATATGGCGTTAGTCCATTTGGTATTTGGGACAATAAAGATGCAAATAAAGATGGTTCTAATACCCATGGTCTAAGCGGTTACCGAACTCTTTTTGCCGATGGTGTAAAGTGGATCAAAGAGGGATGGATCGATTATATCAATCCTCAGATTTATTTTCCATTTCAAAACCGCGCTGCAGCCTATGAAATATTAGTAGCATGGTGGCAAAATCATACTTATGGCCGTCATTTTTATATCGGACATGGAGCGTACCGGGTAAATGAAAAAAAACCAGGATGGACCGACCGGAGCCAAATTCCGCGGCAAATTCGTTATCTACGCGAACAGCCAAATGTCCAAGGCAGTATTTTCTTTAGTTCCAAATCATTAACCGATAATCTCGCTGGATTACAAGATTCGCTTCAACGTAATTTGTATCACGCATCTTCTTTACCACCAACTATGCCATGGATTGATAGCATTCCACCGCATGCTCCTTTTGGATTACAACTAAAACCATCAGATAATAAAAGAATGAATAATCTCGTATGGCAAAAACCTGATCGTGCTGCAGATGGTGAGTCAGCTTATGGCTATGTGGTATATCGTTTCAAGGAGGGGGAAAAACTAGACTTAAACAATAGCAGCAAGATCATCCACATTACTTATCATGAAGATGATCTGCAGTATACCGATATTGATATCAATCCAAAAGAGCAGTATTATTATTTTGTGACAGCACTCGACCGTATGAAAAACGAAAGCGAACCTTCCAATATCAGAAGTACAGAAAAATTATCGAAGTATAGTTCTGTTTACACGATGAAGTAAAGTAAAAAAAAACAGGAAAATAGTGTGAAACTTATAATTATAAACATTGTAGTACACGATCAAATCATTTTAATTAAAAAAAAGGAAAACCAAAATTTATAGCGTTAGTTTTCCTTTTTTTATTTCAATCGACGCTTCTAAAAATTAAGTAGTCATTGGGGCAATCGTTAATTTGACACGCCTGTTTACCGTTATTTCAATAAAGCATTTCGGTATTCATCCGTGATAGCGGGCAATTGAATCTCTTGTCCTTCCTTTTTAAGGGAATCTGCAAAAGCATTTGTACTGGATATGGCCTTCAAATATGCAGAAACAACAGCATCTGAAACTTCAATTTCTTTTCCATCTTTAATATCTGCAACATATTGATTATCGACTAATTTAACTTTACCAAAAAAACGATAGGCCGCAGCTTTCAATAGACTTAAATCATCTTTAGATAACTCTTCAATACGTGCTCCTACAGGCAGTTGAACATCAATAAAGGTATCGCCCTTTGCCAAACTATCGATTGGCTTTTCCAAAGGAATGGCGGATAAAGCCGCTAGATTAAGAATCGGTACTCCCGCTTCTTGTTTGTTGTGGCAACTGGTCACTAAAACTGTTGCCCATATCAGGTGAAAAAAAATACGCATTTACAATAGTAAAAATAAAAGGGCTTTTTGACGAATCGAAAAGCCCTTTAAATAGTATCCTTACACTGCTATTACTTTAGCAATTCTGCCAATTTAGCTTGTAGTTCTTCTCCACGGAGATTTGAAGCAATAATTTTACCAGTCGGATCAATTAAAAAGTTTTGTGGAATACCACGTACTTCATATAATCCTACTGGTGCTGATTTCCAACCTTGCAAATCTGATACATGTGGCCACTGTCCCAACTGATCGTCAGCGATTGCTTTCATCCAAGCATCCTTTTTACCCGGGTTGTCCAATGAGACACCAAATACAGTAAAGTTTTTGTCTTTAAATTTGTTAAATGCAGCTACTACATTGGGGTTTTCATGACGACATGGTCCACACCAACTCGCCCAAAAATCTAATAACACATACTTACCTCTTAAAGAAGACAATGCGATTTCATTTCCGGCAGTATCTGGCAATGAAAAATCTGGTGCCATTGAACCGATAGCAACTGCCTTCAATTTCTCAATTCTAGCCGCTAATTCTTTACCCTTTTTACTATTTTTCAGATCAGCAGAAAGTGCTTGATAACTTGGAATAATTAAAGAATTGACATTTTCACCATCTAACTTATCAGAAAGTAGATCCAATGTAATAAAACTTGATTTATTATCCTTAATAAATTGTTCGTCCGCTACTTCTTGTTTCTCATTGATCTCACCTGCTTCTTTCTGTAAACCTGCTATAAAAGTTTGATCATTACGTTGCTCATCCGTAGCTTCAGCATAGCGTTTATTTAAACCCTGAAATGCATCTGTATAAGACTTGGTTGCTGCTTGATATTTTGCGAAATCAGTATTAATAGCATTACCTGAAATAATAGCATTTTTCATTTCGCCATCAGTGTCTACCTTAATGACACCACTTGACAAATAAACTTGTGTTAGATCAGGATTTTGAATTTCTTTGATGGATGTGCCATCGGCAGAAAGTATTACATAAGCTTTTACTGGTCCAGCAACTGAACCATTAAACTTAAACTGTCCTCCAGTTATAGTCGTAGAATCAATTTTACGTGCATTATTTTCAACATATTGCATAAAAACTTTTGCTTTATCCGAAGCACCTTTTACCTTACCTGTTAAGGTGAAGTTTTCTTGTGCAAAAATTAAAGCTGGGATACAACTTAATCCCAATAATATTCCTTTTTTCATCAGTATATAATTTGTTTTTGATCTATTATGAAGCTATTATGAGCAAAATTCATCCGTGTTTGATCACACTTGCTCATGATGGCTTCGTTATCTTAAAAATTTATTTATCCTTTGCTATTCTCTAATTGTTATCTGTTACCATCTGCCGCTGGCACCGCCTCCGCCAAAGCCGCCACCACCAAAACCGCCGAAGCCACCTCCATCACCACCGCCGCCGAAGCCGCCGCCGCCAGATCCACCTCGACCTAGACTATTAAGTAAAGTCCACCAAAACAAATCAGAAGTTCCTCTACCATTCATTACTTTACCACCGCCGTTACCGCCATTGCCCCCTTTGCGTGAGATTAGAGCAATAACAATCATGACAACCACAATGATGATCAACATTTTTGAACCACCACCTTTTCCTTCTGGTTGCTTCGGGTCTGCTTTATATTCTCCTTTAGTATATGAAATCAATGCATCTGTCGCACGGTTTACTCCTGTATAATAATCTTGCGCTCGAAAGGCAGGCTTTATTTCATTTTCAATGATTCGATGTGCGATCGCATCGGGGACAGATCCTTCTATACCATATCCAGTTTGAATAGTAACTGCCCGATCTCCAATTGCTGCAAGGAGCATGATACCATTGTTGTACTTTTTATTTCCAACGCCCCATTGTTGAGCAAGTCGTACTGCATAATCACTAATATCATAAGATCCTGTCGAATTCATCAGGACTACCGCAATCTGTATAGAAGTTGAGTCTTCAAAAGCTAGGAGCTTTTGTTCCAGTTGATCCACCTGACTTGCTGTCAATGTTTTTGTATAATCATTGACCAATCGGTTTGGTACAGCCGGAAAATCCTGAGCAAGCAAACTGACCACACTGCACAGCATAGCAATCGTCAATGCAAAAATATTGATGCTTGAAAATCTAATTTTGGTCAATGACCTATATTCCTTCAGTTTATTCATTTTTATCTATCGCCAAAAACAATATCATTCGGTAATTCATTAATATCATCCTCTTCTCTCGGATAAAATTTTGCCAATTGGCCTCCAGCATGCACAATTCCTTGAATCAATCCTTCTACAAACTGTTCTTTTCGAAATTCTTGCACCATAATTTCTTTTGTACACTCCCAGAAATCGTCCGATACTTTCTTATGAATACCAGCGTCTCCAATGATCGAAAACTTATGATCTTCATGCGCCAGATAAATTAAAACTCCATTTCTTAAAGCAGTTTTATGCATCGCCAATTTCTCAAAATAATATGTTGCCCGATCAAAAACTTCTCCAGGACAGTGTTTTTCAACCACCACTCGTATCTCACCCGAAGTTTTATTCTCCGCTATACTGATGGCATGCACCACTTTTTCCTGCTGTTCTGATGAAAATGTTCCCATTACTAAAGTCTTATAAAAATAAAAAAAGATGAATGTGTGCACAAGATAAGCCCATCATTCATCTTTTCTAGTAAACTATTGTGGTATATTTAGAAAGATACTGCTGGTGCTTTATCTGCACCTTCTTGTGCTGTAAAGGTTCCTTTCGCTTTGAAGCCAAACATACCTGCCATCAAATTATTAGGAAAGCTTCTTACCGTAGTATTAAACTGCTGTACAGCTTCATTATACGCTCTACGCTCTGTTGAAATTCTGTTTTCAGTGCCCTCTAATTGTGCTTGCAGTTCTAAAAAGTTTTGATTTGCTTTCAAATCAGGATAAGCTTCTACTGTCGCCATCAATTTACTCAAAGAACCAGAAAATTGATCTTGTACCTTTTGATATTGTGCAATCGTTTCTTCATTCAAATTAGTAGGATCTACCGTAATAGAAGTCGCTTTTGCACGAGCTTCAACAACAGCTGTTAATGTACTTTCTTCGTGCTTTGCAGCTCCTTTAACGGTATTGACCAAATTAGGAACTAAATCTGCACGTCTCTGATATGCATTTTCAACCTGAGCCCATTTACCTTTTACATTTTCGTCCTGCGATACCATTGTATTGTACCCACATGAACTGAAAGATAATACGACCATTAAACCAAAGAATGCGACTAATAATCTTTTCATTTTTTCGTTGAATTAATATATTTCAAATAAATTTTAATGATATGCTTACTACAAAGCTTATACCACTCCCACGAATATAAGAATAATTTTAGGTGCACACCTACTAATCACTAAAAAAATACAGTAGATATCCTTAACTTTGACCTGTTTTTGGGATAAAAACCCAGCAAGAAATTTATGCAGAAAGAAATTGAATTGGCTATCGCTCCAGAACGAATGGAAGACGATACTTACATTTTAAATCAAGGTGCCAAATCCTTGAATATAAAACTTGAACGGATTAAAGGATTTAAAATCCGTAAACGTTCAATAGATGCCCGAAGTCGTCATGTTGTTTTTAGAGCTCGTATTATCTTTTTTATAGACGAGCACCCCATTACCGAAAGTTTTAAGATCAACTATCAATATGTCCAAGATGCACAACCTGTTTTAATTATTGGTGCTGGGCCAGCGGGTTTATTTGCGGCACTCCAGTGTCTTGAAAAAGGTCTAAAACCGATCGTCATCGAGCGTGGCAAATGTGTACAGGACCGTCGTCGCGATCTTGCCAAGTTAAATCGCGAGGGTATCGTGGATGAAGATTCAAACTACTGTTTTGGCGAAGGAGGTGCTGGAACTTATTCAGACGGCAAATTGTATACACGCTCTGACAAACGTGGTGATGTTGAAAAAGTATTAAAACTATTTGTCTCTCACGGTGCAAATGAAGATATCCTGGTCAATGCACGTCCACATATTGGCACTAATAAATTACCGCATATTATCCAAGCGATTCGTGAGACCATCATTTCTTATGGAGGCGAGGTTATTTTTGAACAGCGTGTGGTCGATATCAATACGGAAAACGGTCACGTTACGGGAGTTACACTTGCCAATGGTACAACATTAACTGCAAGCCATGTCATCGTCGCCACGGGACACTCTGCACGTGATATATTTGAACTCTTCCGTAAAAAAAACTGGTTACTGGAGGCAAAAGCCTTTGCTTTGGGAGTACGCATCGAACATCCACAAGAGATTATCGATCAGGCGCAATACCATTGCGAAATAAGAAGCGAACATCTTCCACCGGCTTATTATAGTCTCGTGGAGCAGGTAAATGGTCGCGGAGTGTTTTCTTTTTGTATGTGTCCTGGTGGAGTTATTGCTCCTTGTGCTACAGCAGACAATGAAATTGTGGTCAATGGCTGGTCACCTTCTAAGCGGAATAATCCACATGCCAATTCGGGCACTGTTATTCAAATCAATCTCGAAGATGTTGAGGGATCTGAAAGTAATCCATTTGCCCTATTAGATTTTCAACGTGAAATAGAAAGACGCGCTTTTGAAGCTGGTGGAGGCAAAATGGTCGCACCTGCCCAACGTATGATTGATTTCGTAGAAGGACGTATCTCCAAAGATCTCCCTGAAAACTCTTACAAACCGGGTACAATTTCTGCTGATTTAACTCAAGTATTGCCACAGTTTGTATATGAGGCGCTACGTGGTGTGCTACCTATTTTTGGGAAAAAGATGAAAGGATATTATACCAATGAAGCGATCCTAGTTGCCGTAGAATCTCGGACATCATCTCCTATTCGCATTCCGCGTGACAAAACGACATTACAACATCCTGAAATTAAAGGACTTTATCCATGTGCCGAAGGCGCTGGATTTGCTGGCGGTATTATTTCTGCAGCTATTGATGGTATGAACTGTGCCAATGCGATCAATTAAATTGATAAATTTTTAAATTGGTCTTGCAAAAATTCAAATAAAGCCGTATTTTTGTAAGACAAACGCGAAAGTAGCTCAGTTGGTAGAGCACAACCTTGCCAAGGTTGGGGTCGCGAGTTCGAATCTCGTCTTTCGCTCAAAATAAAAGCTTCCAAAATTTGGAAGCTTTTATTTTTTTCAGGAGATTTTAAACTATTTCTTTCCTAAGCGCATTACTGCTGGTGTAAAAAAGGATAATATGCCTACAACCATCATCAGTATTCCTGCGATCACAAAAGCATGAGCAACTCCAATAACATCTGCAATAAAACCGGTAAAAAGTAGTCCAACGACACTTGGTAAAATAGCAAGACTAAAATAAAGGGAAAACACACGTCCCAACATTTGCGGAGCTACTTCTTCTTGTATAGTGGTCATAAATGAGGCAGAGAACAGCGACATCGCCATTCCTCCAATCGCAGTCACTACGACAAATGGGATAAACCAGGTAGCAGGAAACCAGCCTGAAAATGCAAATGTCAATCCCAGCACGATATGCATGGTATTAATCATGATCACTTTCGAGAACTGAACTTTAAATGCACTCAACAAGCCACCTCCGACTAACATACCAACTCCCCAGATAATTTCAATTACGCTCATCTCCCATTTACCACCGTTGAAATGACCAATGGTCAGCAAAGGAAACATGATGGCTATAGGCATTACACAAAAAGTGGCGATCATGGCATACAAAAACAGTAGGCTCAATCCACGATTATGATAGATGGCTTTCATACCTTGTTTCAAATCATCCCAAACCTGTGCAATCGACAAGGTGGACTCTACCGCTAGATGTGGTATGGTCACGAAGAGTAAGGATATAATGGCTACAGCAGCACCAATAACATCGAGATAAAGCACTTGTGAAATTGAAAAATAAGTAATAGCCAATGTACCTAGTGCAGGTCCTGCGATACTGCTCACCGATTGAAGCATCTGATTGATCCCTGATACACGCAAGAGCTTATCCTCGGGCACCATCAATGGTGCTATAGCTTGCATCGCAGGAGCATGAAAAGCAGATCCAATAGAGCGACATGTTAATAACAAATAGATCACAGATAAACCGACAGTTGATCCCTGAAGAACAAATGTCATGAGCAAAGTACAAAGCGCAATAAAAGCATCTGCAAAAATCATCACCTTTTTGCGGTCCCAACGATCGATAAAAACACCAACAAATGGGCCGATCAATGCTTGAGGCAATAAGCCAGCTATTCCGGCCAAGGCCAATACTTCTGCAGATTTGTGGGTTAAACTTAACCACACAATTACAGCAAAGTTAACCGCAGAACTGGTCAATAACGATACAAACTGTCCAATCCAAATATAAAGATAGGTCTGAAACCAATTTTTCTTTTCCATAAAATAATTCAGTAAAATACAACTGTCAGTGATAGTACAATATCACTGACCTCATGAAACAAAAAACCTAATGAACGAAATTGTCCTCAGATTAGAAATAAAATGTTGTATATAAAGCGACTTTCATAATGGCACAAAAATAGAAAAAATTTAGCGATCCAGCCACATTTGAAAATCGGATGATTTATCTTCACTGACTATGACTTCAACTCCTACCGGCAGAGCTGGTTGCAGTTGCAGGCGAATACGGTTTCGTCCTACTTTTAACATATCCGAAATGGAATCAATATGTATGATAAATTTGCGATTGATCTGAAAAAAGAACTCTGGATCTAGCCTTGATCCAAGTCCTGTAATAGTATCTTCCACAATAAACTGATCGCCATCTTTGGTATATCCATAAAGCAGTTTATCTTCAGCCATAAAGTAAGCAATATCAACTGTTGGGATAGATTTTAGCCTTATTCCATAGCGTACCAAAAAACGACTTTTGTACTTTACCTCATCGGTTTCTTGAGCAAAAAAGGGTGTAATTTTATTCAGAGCTTCTTGTAACTCGTCTTCATCATAAGGTTTCAATAGATAGGCATAGCCTTGATGTTGAAATGCTTTTAATGCATAATCTTCAAAAGCGGTTGTAAAGATAACAGGTACGTTGATTTTTACTTGATCAAAGATCTCAAAGCTGAGTCCATCACCAAGCTGAACATCCATAAAAATGAGATCGACCTCATTTTTAAGCAACCAATCAGCAGCTTCGCGCACTGTCGTTTTAACCGTAGATTCAAACTTTGAGGAAATCAATTGGCTCAATTTCTCCAGTAAACTTTCCGAAGCCCAATTTTCATCCTCTACGATTAATATCTTTTTAAACATGTGCTGAATTTATAAAAAAATCCCCATTCTTTTCAGAATGAGGATTGAATTTTATAAAAATGCGTTAATTTTATAAATCTGGATTATTCGAAATTGATTCTTTTGGATAACGAATCACATAACGGGGGTCATTTTTCTGCAACTGATAAACTTGATCCAAATAATGGTGTTCAATCGCGGGTCTACTACTCCGTTTTAAATCATACCAGCGTAAACCTTCTAAAGTCAATTCACGTCCTCTTTCGACAATAATCTCTGCCTTTAAAGCGTCATTGGATAAAGTTGCCAATCTCTGTATTGCTTCTGAGTATGTCTCTGGGATTAATCTATTTTTCAATAAAGTAGATAACGAAGCTATTGCCTGATCCTTTTTACCCAACTGCGCTTCGCTTTCGGCTTTAATCAAATACAATTCTGCATTTCTAAACGTAGAATTATATCGTGTATCTGTTCCTTTTGCAGAAACATAATCATGACCTGATTTTTGGAAGAAACGAGTTAAACGCAAGTCCCCTTTTGAATAACTTGCCATAAACTGAGGATTAATAAAAGTTGAACGACTCACTTTCGAGTCTCCTACTCTTTCCCAAGCCTGGATCATTTCTTTTGATTCGAAATCTGTCGGAATTTTTGAATTCGGCAGATTCAAATTTTCCAGATCAGCATTTATTGCCAAAGCTTTATTTGCGGCTTCCACTGCTAATGACCATTCTCCTCTATACAAACGTACACGAGCTTCAAAAGCATAATATGCTCTTTTGGAAAATCTATATTTTACATTGTTTGCATTATCGCTTACATGCAACAAAGCTTCAGCCTCTTTCATATCCGCTAATACCTGTGCATATACCTCTTCTACCGAAGCTGGTTTAAACAATTGTTCCAAATCAACACGTAAAGAAATAGGTATACCACGATCTGTTGCTGCACTAGCCGGATTAAAGTTTTCCGAATAGGTATTTAACAATTCGAAATGCGAATAAGCACGAATTAAATAGGCTTCCGCACGAATTTGTTGCATCTCATCAGAGTCTCCAGCCACATTCTTTCCTTCAGCAATCACATAGTTTGCATAAAAAATTGACTTATAGATGGTCTCCCAAGCCATAGGAAAGGTTTTCACATCTGGATTCTGATCATTCCAAAGATATAAATCTTTAATTTCTCCAATATCTACTGAATATTCATCCAAAATTAATTCATCTGTACGCAAATTCAGTCGCGATTTATGCGCTGGATAACTGATATATGCCGAAACCATTAAGGCTCTAAAATCTGATTCTGTTTTAGGAATAACCGTTCCTACGGGTTGTATATCTAAATACTTATTACAAGAAGAGGTCAATAAAACTGCTGCAAGTAATCCGATAAATAATAAATTCTTTTTCATATTTAGCTTAATTAAAATGATGCATTTAAACCAAAGGAAATAGACTTAGAGATGGGTTGCGCGTAGTTATTTCCATAAGTCTCTGGATCGAAGTAACCTTTATAACTTGATCCAAATACCAATAAGTTACGTCCTTCGACATTAAAGCGAATGTTTGATGCCTGTACTTTACTAGCAATATATTTAGGCAAGGTATACCCTAAACGAATACTATTGATGCGCACATAACTCATCTTTTTTGACCAGATATCTAAGTTCTTATACGATCCGACTGGATCATTGTCCATCATCCAGCTATAAGCCATCCAACGATCATTTAATTCTGAATTTGAAGAGCCAATTTTTGGAATACCAGCTGCCCCACCCTGTACCGCTGTTAAAACATCTGTAGTATAATTAAACCCACGATCCACCATAGATGGATTATAAGTTGGTGTACGACGCATCCATTTATCCACATTAAATACTGCAGAAACTGCTAAATCAAAGGCTCCTAAACGAAATCTATTGGTCATACCTCCAATAAATTTAGGATCCAATGAACCTTGGTATTTAAATTTCTCCTGATATGTCTTTTCTGTTAGGCTTGTTGACACATTATAGCCCGGTAGAAAATCTGCCCATCCATCATATAAACCATAAAAGTCTTCATAAGAAACAACCTCTCTCTTATCATTATAGAACTGAGGTAGACCGTCTTTGTCTAAGCCAGCGGTTTCTAATACATATAAAGAATTAATTGGGTCTCCTTCACGTACATCTACTGAATAAGCCTTCGGGTTACTGATAACACGAGTCAATTTACTACGGTTATGTGCAATATTAAAATCGGTAGACCAAGTAAAATGTTCTCGTACAATATTACGGCTACTGATCATGAATTCAATACCATCATTATTTACTGAAGCCCAGTTACGTTGTACATTCTCGAAACCATTTTCCAAAGGTAAACTACTTGTACCAATTAGATCTGTAGATTTGCGGTTGTAATAATCTACTGTAAACTGTAGTCTATTTTTTAAGACAGCTAAATCTAAGCCTAGGTTCCATGATTTTGTTTTCTCCCAACGCAATTTATCGTTTGCCGGTGTAGTAACCACAATCGTTTCTTCCGTATTACCAGGTAATATTGTTCCTGTGCTGTAATTACCAATGATGAAAGGATAGGTATTCCTATCAATATTTCCTTGAATACCGTAAGAACCTCGAACTTTTAAATTCGAAATCCAAGTTTGCTCTTTAATAAAATCTTCCTCACTGGCATTCCATGAACCAGAGATTGACCAAATCGGTAAAAATCTATATTTCGGATCTACACCGAACATATTTGAACCATCGTAACGAATACTTCCGTACACATTATATTTCTGATTATAGGTATAGGAAGCATTGGCATAGAAAGATGCGTAAGATGTCTCCCCAATTACTTTGGCATATTGGCGATATAATGCATTATCTATATTTGTTGCATTCGGAAAAAGAATACTTTGAGTCGTCAAGGTTTTTGGGTTATAACCAAATCCTTTAGTAGCAATTCCATCAGATTTTGATCGACGTAATTCTGTACCACCCATAAATTCAAAATCGTGTTTATCATTTAAGGTTAGGTTATATTGTGCAAAGGATTTCCAGTTATATTGAAAGATACTGCGATTATCATTTTGAATGGTTCCGCCATCAGGCAAGAAGTATTTAGTCTTTTTCGCGACAGAGTCATAGTAACGTGTACCCTCTCTTAATTTTCTCGTATTGTAGGACTCCTTGTCCGCAAATCTCTCTGAACGGTTCTCATCAAACTGCAAACCAAATTCAGTACGTAACAATAAGGAAGGCAATACTTGATAAGATAAGTTAGCAATTGCCTTTAAAGCTTTATTATCTAAGTTATAGCTTGTATTTTGACGTTCCTCGATAGAATTAAACGGGATATAAGCATTTTCATATCCATCAATATCAGGGTCATAAACAAATTTACCCTGTGCATCTCTTATGGAGAGATATGGGTTTACCGAACGGATATAATTTACAGGATTCGTAAGGGCATCAGCGTCTTGAATAAAGTTATTTCTTGCAGTTGTTGAACCTAATAAATTAATTCCGGCCTTTAGCTTATTACTAATCGTAAAGTTATTATTTAATGTCAATGAGTAACGGCGCATCCCTACTCCCCTTGTTGCAGCTTGTTCATCATAAAAACCACCAGATAGGTAGAAATCATGATTATCAGACCCTCCAGAGATGGATGCTGAATATTGTTGGTTTAGTGCTGCACGGAACAATTCATCCCCCCAGTTTTGATTTTGATTCCTTAAGTTTTGAATAGCATCTTGCGTATTATTAGATAAAGCCGATAAGCCACTCTGACGGAAGAGATCCAACTCATTTGACTGATTCAATAAACGTGCAATAGCACCTTTACCGGCTCTGTAATCTAAATCATTACGTTGAGCCATAGCCAACTCGAAATCAACTTTCTGCGACGAATTCATTAAGTTCAAGCGATCAAAATGTGGTTTTTGAGTTACAAAACTATTGGCAGAAACTGCAACTTGGGTAGGACCACGCTTACCTTTTTTTGTTGTAATGACGATAACACCATTGGCTGCTCTAGCACCATAGATGGATGTTGCCGCTGCATCTTTTAATACCGTGATATCGGCAATATCATCCGGGTTGATACCTGCGATAGGTAAATTTTGTAAACTATTTAAATTATCCTTATCAAAGGAGTTTGGCAGAGCTGTTCCTTCAATGGGCAAACCATCGATTACCCAAAGTGGATCTTGCGTACCATTGATAGATACAGTACCACGAATACGGATCTGCGGAGCTGAATTTGGTCCTCCAGTTAAGTTGGTCAATTGTAACCCAGCTACCTGACCTTCTAATAATTGATCAATACTCGATACTCCTGTTTGCTTGATATCATCGACTTTAAGTTTAGTATAAGCAGTAGTATTTTTTTTCTTTGCAATTGGATTATATCCAGTCACGATAACCTCTTGTAAGGAATTTTCAAGAGACTCCAAATAAATCGTATTAAATACTTTGGCAACCTGGATTTGTCTAGTCTGATAACCCACAAAGGAAACTGTAAAATATTTAACGTCCGTCGGCACAGTTAAAGTAAAATTACCAGCGTTGTCGGTCACTGCTCCCAATGCAGATTGTTGTATTTGACCAACTACGCCCGTAGATTCCCCTACTGCTGTACTTTCAACAAATACAGTTGCTCCTAAAATTGGAGCTTGCGTCTTGCTATCCAACACCTTTCCTTTTAAGATGACTGTCTCTTGGGCAAAAGTCAGTAAATGGAAACAAGAAAACGCAATAAAGAGTAAGAATTTGTTCATTTGTTTTTGATAGATTTAGTTATTTACTCATATTTAAAGTACTACTAATTCGCATTAATAGGTCTTGATAATGTGCTTGTGTGGTAAAATCGCCTGATGATTGTGCCGCTTTCAACAACTTTTGGATCTGAATGAGTTCAGCACGTTTTACGGTCAACATTTCAGCGGTTCTACTCATACCCGAAACATGTACATTACGTAAATGAGATTCATCAGTAGCCGCATGTGTTGTGCCGTGTATCGGACAAAAAGTTGGCTTGGCTGTTTGCATAAATTGGTCCACAAAAGATAATTTCTTTGTGTTTAACTTATCCATACTTTTATTATTGGTAATCAATAAAATATCGATATAATTTTGCTGCAACATACGTGCATCGATATCTAAGTTTTGCTTTGCTATCGTTTTTGCAAAAATATCTTGACGCAGTGCTTTCAAAAATTCTTCTACACTCCAAGCTTGGCTACGTCCAAATAATAATTCCATCTCGGTCATACGCAGTAAGCGTTGGTCTTGAAGCAAATTATACAACAAACTGTATTGAAACTCTCTTTTTAATGTATAGGGCGCATATTCAAATGATCCTACTGGACTATCTTTTAATGGGAAAGTTTTTGTCATCAATTCCTTACGGAACAACCATTCTGGCAGCTTGAAGACATGTTGTTTCAAATAAGCTAATGCTTCTATTTGTGTCTGACGTGGTACTGCTGCATAAGCATCTTTGCCATCTCCCAAAACAGGATTATTTAAGTAGATACCTCCAATATTATTAGATACATGATCGGCATAAGTATACCACTGACCGATCACTGCCATATACAATTTACCTGCTTTATAATAATCTTGACCAGAAGTCGTTGTCCAATTAATAATTTGAGGCATGATGCGTTTTAAATTTTTCAAACCATAGGTTCCGGCAAGCATCGCATTATCGCCCAAATCCTCAGATTGTGATCTTGGGTCAATTGTATTTTTAGGGTCTTGTTGTTCTCCATACCAATAGTAAGGATTGTCTTGCTTGGCTTCGATTTCTTTTTTCAACAATGGTAGTTCTTCCCAAGCTGTTTTATTTGGATACCAACGATAAGCCCATGCAATCGCATATTTATCATACAACCCGATCACTGGTGTGATGGCTTGCACTTGATCTTCAGGCTGTGCAACATAATTAAAACGAGCATAATCCATAATGGATGTTGCTGTACCACCCATCTTTTGTGTAAAAGATGCCGAACGCAAAGAGTCTACAGGAAAGCCAAAAGAAGAACCCATATTATGTTTCAGCCCTAAGGTGTGACCAATCTCATGAGAAGACACAAAACGAATAGCATGCGCCATTTTTTCGTCCGAAAATATATTACCACGAACTGTTGGGTCAATAATACCAGTCTGTACGCGCATCCATGAGTTCAATGCGGTCATTACGTTGTGCCACCAAATAACGTCTGCTTCTAGAATTTCACCAGTGCGAGGATCTACAACTGAGGGTCCCATGGCATTGGCCTGTGGAGATGCCGCATAGGTAATTGCAGATGTATTGGCATCATCCATATCAAAATCCATTTCTTTAGGAACTTCTTTTGCAATGATCGCATCTTTAAAACCAGCTTCTTCAAAAGCCTTTTGCCAATCATGTACTCCTTCGATGATTTGCTGACGCCATTGTTGCGGAGTAGCCGGATCAATATAGAAAACAATAGGTTTCCTAGGCACAACCAATTCACCTGCTAAATAACGTTGTACATCTTCTTCACGAGGTTCTAGACGCCAACGAGTTACGAGTTCCCGCTTCTCTAATTCTTGCTGTTTATCTGAAAAGTACCAACGCGGAGTCGTAAAATAACCAACCCTTGGATCTGAGAATCTGGGTTTCATGGCATTCTTTGGCAGTTCTAATATATTACTTGTTATCGTCAAACTAATCGGAATCGATTCATTCCCCTCTGTTACTCGAGTCGATAAAACGGAACGGATGACAATATTGTTATCAAATGATTTCATTTGACCGATAATCGATAAAGCAGTCTTTGGTGATGTGCCTAGACCAATATTGGTAAATACATCATTGAAACTTTTTTCCGTACCATCGAATACTTTATTCACTTTGATGATGACCGAAGAAGAATCCTTATTATATCCCTCAATTTTGAAGGATTCAATGAAAGATGGTGTAAAATTATCCGCTACTGAACG
Organism: Sphingobacterium sp. UBA6320; assembly: GCF_002440335.1. Lineage (NCBI taxonomy): Bacteria > Pseudomonadati > Bacteroidota > Sphingobacteriia > Sphingobacteriales > Sphingobacteriaceae > Sphingobacterium > Sphingobacterium sp. UBA6320. The sequence continues at coordinate 50,982 of NZ_DJTA01000011.1, forward strand.
CGCTATCGCATCTTCTTTAGGCACTTCAACCTGTGGCTTGATTTCACTAGCCCAAATTTCTTTACGTGCTTTTTTCAGAGAAAAACGAATAACTTTATTTTCGTAATTCATTCCCTTATTTAAACCGGCTTCGTTCAATGCTAATGGCACTGAAGAGATTTTATTGATCAATAAAAAATCTTGATCTAGCTTTTCTACAGGTATCTCAAAAAAGAAATCTTTCTCTTTATTAATCACATTAAAAATTCCGCTATCAATTTTGGCATTTTTTAAAAACTTATCATATACCAAAGCCGAATCCTTTTTTGTGGAATCAGCGACAACATCTTTCTTTTTACCTAAGCCTAATGGACTGAGCAGCTGACAAGAATTGAGGATAAAAATGGAAAAGAAACTTAAGCTTGCTAATGCTGAATTTCTTTTGAAAGGCAGATTATTCATTTGTATTAAATTAATATAGGACTCATAGATATAGGGTGGTGAAGATGCCAATATATTATCGTTCCAAAAAGCAAAATCGAGTGAAGGCGTTGATTTCAGGAGTGAATCCGCAGTAATACTAGAAGAATAGTCTAGCGCTATTAAATTATTATTTTAACTTTATTGACTATCGATATGAATAAAGGGGAGGTAAACTATAAAATATGCCTCAGTATACTGTATTTCAAAACCTTGGACATGATAAAAATCATACACATGTGCGATCATTTGTGTTCCATAGCCCGATGAATCCACATCTGGATTTTTTAACAACACCGTGTTTCGCACAACAAGCTGGCCGTGGGTTTCAATAATGGAGATCGACAGCGGTTTTTCCTTATTGAGTTCATTATGCTTAATCGCATTTTCGATCAGGATTTGCAAACTAAAACGGGGAATATATAAAGCCATCGATTCTGTCGAAATATTGATTTCTAAAGGATTTAAGGTGTCTGCAAAGCGAATCTTTTGTAGAAAAAAATATTCTTCTGCTAGTACGATTTCTTCTTTTATTGTTGTCAACCCAGTTTCATCACGACTTAAGAACTTACGGTATACCTTTGCCATTTTGCCCACAAAAGCCTTTGCTTGGATTGGGTCTTTACCTATTAATTGCTGCAAAGAACCCAATGCATTGAATAAAAAATGAGGATCGACTTTTCTTTTTAAATTTTCAAATCGCAGCAAAGCATCTTCTTTCTGGTACTCCAAATTCCTTAACATCAATTGCTTCGCTTTTCTGTTTTGCAAATCAATTAAAAACATAAAAACCAACATAGTAGCTATTCCAATTGCTCCAAGAAGAAAAGTTGTATTACCAATATCGCGAACTTCTTCTTCTGTCATTATTAATAATACATTTACAAAAAGTTTACTGTTTGACCATATGCCTTGAAGCTTAAACTCTTCCATCAAAACTTCCATGTGTATATAGTCCGACACCATTGTACTATCTTTTAATGGGTATCTCTTCCAGGTCGTCACTCTCTTTTGTCCAATACGCTTTACATCAGGATAAATGAGACATATCCCATCTGCATCATAAACTTCAAAATAGGCATGCCTTCCAAAATTTCTTCCCCAAAAATAAGCGTTCAACTTATGTAGATCTAATGTCAGCTGCAATATTCCGGCACTGGTCGTGACATAAGCATGTATGTACATTCCTTTGTTACTCTTTATAAAACGAGTCGAAGAGCGGTCAACAGATAATTCATTACTAATAATAGCGGAGTCTATATTTAGCGAATCAACATACCATGTGAGCCTTTTTGAATAATTTCCCGATTCAGGCTTCCAGTACGTATAGGCAACAAGAAATTGTTTAACGCTGTCTTGTTCAATGAGTTTATTCATAAACTCTTGCTGACCTTCATCTGCAGCAAGTCCCATTAAGTGAAAAATGCGATCAAAATCGTCAAATTCTTTTTGAACAAGCTCTGATTTTTCTAATGATACCTCCTTTAAAATACGTTTATTCAATCGCTCCAAACGTTGATCTATCACACGAAACATGATGATATATATGGACACTACAAAAACGAGTGCCAGACCTAAGATGCGTATTCTATTGCGTGTAAAAGAAATTGAAGCCACTATGTATTTATTCAAAATCAAAAATTAAAACAACTATTAACCTATTTAAAAGATCAAATGACCTATGAATTACTATATATTGAAAAATTTATATGGAAATAGCAGAAAAAACACTAACTTAAAGTATTGAATACCACAAAAATACTTCATTATGAAAAATTATAGACCAAAAATCAATGGAGGAACCTACATTTGGTTACTGATTATCTTAACTATCCTTATTTTTAAATATTATGGAAGTATTAATAATGGAATTTATCTAAGTGCACTGTTATCAACCGTATTTCTTGGTTCCATCTGGTACATCATTTTTATATTTCCAAAATATAGTATTGTTGACAAATCCTTGAAGTTAAATCATTTTTTAGAACAGAAGACAATTTCAATTCCTTCAATCCGAAAAATTGAACGAAATCAAACTAGAGGACTGTACCCATTTTTTAATCCATATCAAAAGGGGCTGGTGGTACACTTTAATATATATGATGATGTCTTTATCAATCCAAATTCCGAGGTTACTTTTCTCCAGGAAATTTTAAAAGTAAATCCAGCAATTGAAATTATTTCATAGTAAAAGCGTTTGAATTAGAGTTCAAACGCTTTTTTATAGATAGAGCAATTGGGAGTGACCTATTTGCTTGTTAAACTTTCTTCAACTAATTCTTCTACATATTGACGAACAACATCATTTGAAAAACGACTTGTTACATCAAACGCAAATGCATGTACTAATAAAATACGTGCTGCTTGTTCTCCTATGCCTCTCGCTCTTAAATAGAACAAGGCATCATTGTCAAACTGTCCGATGGTACAACCATGTGAACACTTAACATCGTCAGCAAAAATTTCCAACTGCGGTTTTGTATAAACTGCTGATTGATCTGAAATCAACAAATTATTATTTTGCTGGAATGCGTTCGTTTTTTGAGCATCTTCACGCACAAAAATTTTACCGTTAAAAACAGCTACTGACTCGCCTTGCGTAATGTTTTTGTACCATTCGTAAGATTCACAATGCGGTTTCATATGATCGACTTCCGTATGGTTATCCACCAACTGTTTATCATCTGTCAAGTTAATACCATATAAGTGACTCTCTACATTTTCGGCATCAAGACGTATATTGATATTATTTCTAATAAAAGATGCGCCAGGGAAGTTACAGTTATAATTATTATAAAGGCTATATTTCTCTTGATATACTTCGGTATGATTGAAATAATGACTGACAGCTTCTGCGATTTGCAAATAATAGTGCTGCATTTTCGCATTCTCCTTGATCACGATTTCCGAAACTTTATTTTGAATGTTTTTAGCAGCGCCATCAACAGTCATATAGGACTCGATAATTTCTACTTCAGCATTGGCCTCTACAACAATCAGATTACGAGTTTGCGAGAAGAAATCTTCACGGCCTGTCGCAACATGGATAATATGAATTGGTTTTGATAAAATTGTATTTTTTGCTAGTGCAATAAAAACACCATTTGTATAACCGGCAGTATTTAATGCTACGAAAGGGTTATTGGCTTTATCAGCATGCTGCGCAAAATGAGCTTTAAAAGCAGGTTCCTCCACAGCATCTTCCATAGTTTTTACGATAAGACCATTTTCCTCTTCCAACGAAGAGAATGAAAGCATGTATTGACCGTTAACTAATACGATGCGGTGGGCATCCAAGTTTGGAATTTCGCCAGCACTAAAATCTAATCCTTCAATATCCACATCCGAATTCAATACATATGATTGATCGATAAGTTTATGAATATTGGTATATTTCCATTCTTCATCTTTCACAGTAGGAAAGCCAACTGCCGAAAAGCGATCAAAAGCTTGCTGACGTATCGTCGACAAAAAAGCAGGCTCTGCCACTTGCTCTTGAAAACTGTTCAACACTTGTTGAAGTAATGATTCTGAAACTAATGTATTCATTTTATATTTTAATCAAATCGCTTAAAAAACTCTATTCTTTCACAAGATTTAGGGTGATTATGCGTTTTGTGCGTCTAATTCTTTTAACCAATCGTAACCTTTTTCTTCTAATTCTAAAGCAAGTTCTTTAGGACCAGATTTCACAATGCGTCCGTTGTATAATACGTGCACAACATCAGGCACGATATAATCTAAAAGACGTTGATAGTGTGTGATCACTACAAAAGCATTATCTTTAGAACGCAATTGATTCACACCGTTAGCTACGATACGTAAAGCATCAATATCCAATCCTGAATCTGTCTCGTCCAAGATAGATAATTTAGGATTTAACATCGCCAATTGAAAAATTTCATTACGTTTTTTCTCACCACCAGAAAATCCTTCATTTAATGAACGATTCGCTAAGTTAGCAGAGAATTCAACCAATTGTTGTTTTTCTTTAACCGTTTTTAAGAACTCCTTTGCTTCCATAGGAGGCAAACCTTTATATGCACGAATATCGTTAACCGCTGTCTTTAAGAAGTTAATGTTTGATACCCCTGGTATTTCGATTGGATATTGGAAAGCTAAGAATAGACCTTCACGAGCACGATCCTCAGGAGATAAATCCAATAGATCAACATTGTCCAATAAAGCTTCACCTTCAGTTACTTCGTACGCATCACGACCAGCTAAAACATTTCCTAAAGTACTTTTACCAGCGCCATTTGGCCCCATGATGGCATGAATCTCACCTGCTTTTACTTCAAGATTTAAACCTTTTAAAATTTGTTTGCCGTCTACAGACGCGTGTAAATTTTTTATACTTAACATTTCTTTATTAGTATTATGTATTGCCTCAAGTGCTATTAGCTAGCTCTTATTACGCAACTATATTTTTATATCTATCCTACTGAACCTTCTAATGAGATTGCTAATAATTTTTGAGCTTCTACTGCAAACTCCATTGGCAATTGATTTAACACTTCTTTGGCGTAACCATTGACAATAAGTCCTACAGCTTTTTCAGAATCAATACCCCGTTGATTGAGATAAAAGACTTGATCTTCTCCAATTTTTGAAGTCGTTGCTTCGTGCTCTAAAGTTGCTGTATTATTACGATTTTCGATGTAAGGAAAAGTATGTGCACCACAACGGTCGCCAATTAGTAAAGAATCACATTGTGTAAAGTTTCTTGCATTGTCTGCATGAGGACCGATTTTCACCAAACCTCTATAGCTGTTATGGCTTTTACCAGCAGAAATACCTTTAGAAATAATTTTTGATTTTGTATTCTTTCCGATGTGAATCATCTTGGTGCCTGTATCAGCGACTTGCATATTACGGGTCATCGCTACGGAGTAAAACTCACCAACTGAGTTATCGCCTTTCAAGATTACACCTGGATATTTCCATGTAATTGCAGAACCAGTCTCCACCTGTGTCCAAGAGATCTTACTATTGTCTCCTTTACAGATTCCTCGTTTTGTAACAAAGTTAAAAATACCACCTTTACCATCTTTATCACCAGGATACCAGTTTTGAACAGTAGAATATTTTATTTCTGCGTCTTTTTCAGCGATCAATTCTACCACTGCTGCGTGCAATTGATTTTCATCACGCATAGGTGCAGTACAACCCTCCAAATAAGAAACATATGCTCCTTCTTCAGCTACGATCAACGTACGCTCAAATTGACCGGTGTTTTGCGCATTGATACGAAAATAAGTAGACAATTCCATCGGACAACGAACGCCTTTCGGAATATATACAAATGACCCATCAGAAAATACAGCAGAATTTAATGCCGCATAAATATTATCAGTTTGAGGAACAACTGTCCCCAAATATTTTTTCACCAATTCTGGATGCTCTTGAACAGCTTCTCCAAAAGAACAAAAGATGACACCTTGCTCTTTTAGTTTTTCACGGAAAGTCGTTTTCACAGAGACCGAATCAAATACAGCATCTACAGCAACCACACCTGCTAAGATTTTCTGTTCATCCAAGGGGATCCCCAATTTAGCAAACGTAGACAACAATTCTGGGTCTACTTCGTCTAAACTATTTAATTGCGGTTTCACCTTAGGTGCCGCATAATAAGAGATACCTTGAAAATCAACTTCAGGTGTTTCAAAATTTTGCCATTTAGGCATTTTTAAGGTCTGAAAATGACGGAATGCTTTCAATCTCCACTCCAATAACCATTCAGGTTCATTTTTCTTTGCCGAAATAAAACGCACGGTGTCTTCTGTAAGACCAATCGGTGCAAATTCCATTTCGATGTCTGTCGTGAACCCGTATTTATATTCTTCGAGCTCTAGCTCTTTTAGTAAATCGTCGTCTTTAGTACTCATAGTTCGTTCTCACGGTTTAAAAAATTGCACTCGGGTAAAACCCACAATCTTCTGAACGACAAAGTTACGATTTACCTGTCAATAAAACGTTACTTTTAGCAGTTTAGAACCTCATTTTGATTAAAAAAGTGACAAAAGTCAATTTCTAGGCGTTCTAAGCTTAACGTATATCACTTTTTTACAAATAAATGATTTACGATAGTTAAAGTCTATAATACAGCATTCAAACTATAAACAAAAGCTATATAAAAAATTAAAAACCAAAAACACGTACCATCACCAAATTAAATTTGGAACAATTGTGTATATTTACAGAATATCACCATTAAAAATAGTTGAATATGCCATTTTTGCCAGATAAAACAGATTTAAAAATTCTTAAATTATTGCAAGAGAACGGACGCATTACCAATTTGCAATTAGCATCAAGTATTGGCCTTTCTCCAGCTCCGACTTTAGAACGTGTTAGAAAACTTGAAAATTCAGGATTTATTAAAAGCTATCATGCTTTTGTTGATGAAGAGAAATTAGGTTTAGGAATCAAATCGTTTATACAGATATCTTTGGATTTTCACACCCATAATGCTATTCCAGAATTTGTTTTAGCCGTGAAAATGATTCCTGAGGTTACGGAATGTCACCACGTAACGGGTAGCTGTGATTTTATGCTTAAGGTATATGTCAAAGATATCAAAGCTTATGAAGCAGTTATCATGGAGAAAATAGCCAAGATTCCTTTTGTGAAGACTTTTCAGACGATGATGATTATGTCCACCAGCAAGAAAGAGCCCATTATTCCATTGGAATATTAAAACTAATTTTAAAAGCAACTGCTACTATTTAAATAGGGTATTGGTTTTGGTTAAGATAACCAGGAGGAAATGTTGATTATCATTAAAATACAGGTTAATAGTTCATGAACGCTCTTGATAAAGAACATTTAATTTTTTTGTAATGTCCTACTGATTCTGAATCAGAAATATAAAAGCAAGATGTGATTGCCATTCTCATCTTGCTTCATGTAAAACGTAGAGAAGCTTTTGCAACAAAAGCAATATTATGATGTATCGCAGCCTAGCACCAGCTTCTCAGCTACATTCAACTCACTCCATTCTTATCCGCCGTAGCCCTAGACCGTTTGCGATACGTGGATGACGCCAATACCTACCATTAATCGTAGCAGTTTTTAAACGCATAATCTGATGGACACTCACCGCAATCGAAAAGGTCAGGTCTGTACATTATATTTATTACCTTTACAAGACAGTTATGAGAGATCAACCAACAGCATATCATGATTTTGCACTTATTTTATCTTGGCCAGACGCCACAATAAGAGGGGATGAAAAATGGATGATGTTTTTCAAAAAAATTGGTATTGTAAAAAATCTAAATTTTAAAGTTGGACATACAGGTATTGTACTTATTTCCGCCAACACAGGTGAATTATTATATTACGATTTCGGACGATACATTTCACCCAGGGGATATGGTCGAGCACGATCTAAGGATTCGGATCCCCTTTTAAACATTGCGATCAAAGCAACATTTGACAATGGGGATATTTCCAATTTAGAAACTATAGCAATGCATTTTGAAAGTATGAAGCCTGCTATGCAGGGTAGCGGAGAGTTGTATTTTTCTATTGTAAAAAGTCTAAACTTTAAACAGGCGAAAAAATTTGCTGATTCTTGGGTTCAAAAAGGTTCTTATCCCTACGGGGCCGTAGCAAAAGGCAACAACAACTGTTCGCGCTTCATTACCCGCCTACTATTTGCTTCTTCCAAACAATTTTCTTGGATTCATCCGATCAATTTCCCAGAAACCATTAAAGCAAGTCCAATAAGTAATTTGGTCAATTCGGCCGAAAATAAAATGATTTACAGTTATACTCCGCAACATGGGTTACATAATTTCAGGATGTCACGCATCCAATCCCTCCTATTCCTGATTAAGAAATTAAGCGAAAATGTATATAGCAGTCAGGCTGCCTTATTACCAGAAGACATTACTATTGGTAGTATGCTACACAAACACAAGCCCCTCCATATCCCAGAAAATGCTCAATATCTTGGCGGTGTAGGAGAAGGAGCGTGGTTTGACTTCACTTTGCTTAAAAACAACCAACTACTCATTCAGCGATTTACCATCACAGGCACTTTCGAATATGCCATTATAGGCGAAACTGAAGAAAGAATAAAAAGTCTTAAAAACCTAAAAGTCACTTATGATAGTCATCTCATGGTCACGCATATCCTACTTCACCACAAAAAGTTAAAAGTAAATCACCTACATCATATTTCCACTCAAGAGCTACAATCCCTACTCGAAGAAGAAATGACTGCTTAACATATTTACACCAGCTTCCAATCGATTGGTTTTTCTCCATGTTTTTGCAAGAAATAATTTGCTTGCGAAAAATGCCGACAACCAAAAAAACCACGATAAACGGACAAAGGAGAGGGATGAACGGTACTCAAAATTAAATGCTTACTCCCATCTATTAAACTTGCTTTCTTTTGTGCATATGCACCCCACAATAAAAACACAACAGCATCTTTCTGATCGGAAATAGCTTCTATAACCTGATCAGTAAAGTGCTCCCATCCTCTTTTTTGATGTGAACCAGCTTGATGGGCATTGACTGTTAATGTTGCGTTTAACAAGAGTACCCCTTGCTTTGCCCAGTGCGATAAATCTCCAGATCGCGGTGTTTTAAAACCTGGAATATCAGTCTCCAACTCCTTGAATATGTTTTTTAACGATGGTGGTAAAGCAATACCATCCGGAACAGAAAATGCTAACCCGTGTGCTTGTCCATCATTATGATAAGGATCTTGTCCTAAAATAACGACTTTTAAAGAATCAAATCCTGTTAGCTTAAATGCATTAAAAACCAATTCTCGAGGTGGAAATACACGACCCTGATTTCTCGCCTGCTGTACAAAAAATGATAGTTCAGCCATATAAGGCTGATCTAAAAGTGGACCTAAAATAGGTTCCCAAGATTGATCAAAACGTTTTCCCATACTTTAAATATACAATTTTACAAAATAACAACTAAACAAGTTGCTTTAGCGCACAATTTAACGGATATTTGCAAAATTAAACTTGGTATACATTTACATTAAATATAGACATATGTCAAATCTTGTAAGAATTATTATTAGCAGTTTGCTATTGGTTGGAACTGTTGCTTTATTTTGGTTCGGCCAATGGGGATGGGGTATTTTAGGGATATTCCTGACAATTATTGGATTTGTAACGGTATTCTTCCACGAATATATGTTGTTGGCTCAATGGTTTCTTCGCAAACAAGATATGCCAAAAGCTGAAAAATGGTTAAATAAAATCACAAACTATGAGAAACAGCTAATACCTGCTCAATATGGTTACTACAATATGTTGATCGGCTTGATCGAATCGCAACGTGCTCCTATGCAAGCTGAGAAGTATTTCAAAAAAGCATTGACATTGGGTCTTCATATGGATCACAATATTGCTCTTGCAAAACTCAGCTTAGCTGGTATCTCTATGGCCAAACGCAACAAACGTGAGGCAGAGAAATATTTACAGGAAGCTAAAAAAGCAGATAAAAACAAATTGTTGGCTGATCAGATTAAAATGATGAAAGATCAAATGGGTATGATGGATCGTCAACAAATTCGTTATAGCAGATAAGGCTAACAAAACTAACAGTAAACGGCTGTTCAATTACAATTGAACAGCCGTTTCTATATAATGCCCTTCTTCTTCACTATCTTCAAAGACTACAACTATTTCTTTTGGTTTCACTTTTCCCCAATTTGGAACCGTTACTTTCAGCAAAACGGGTTCATCCGTTTTCATTAAATAATTAATATAATTTTGCTTATCCTCCAGTTTTACCATGATCTTGCCCAACGTAATCGTTCCAAATAAATAAGTTTTATTTTTCATATCCACGAGTTGCGTTCCAAAAGTATTTAACTTTAATTCTCTTCCATTTCTAGTATAGGAGGTCAAAAACAATTCAACCGATGCCGTATTCGATTTAGAATCAATTTGCACACTTTTAACATCGATTTGAATTTCATCAACCACAAGTAGATCTTTTTCAACTTGACCAACCTGTGCAAAGGCAAACTGCCCTAAAAATAAAAATGCACAAAAGATTACTAAATATTTTACACTTATTTTCATTAGAATATAATTTATTTTTTAACGGTAATAAAGCTCGTATAAGCATATTCACTGCTGTTTGTGAACGTGATGCTTATGCTGGTTTCATTTTTTAAAATGAAAAAAAGCTATGTAATATGTACATAGCTTGCTATATGATATTAAATTTTATATTATCGCAATCGATCTGCGGATTTAATTAACTTCTCGTCTCTACGAATTGCTCCAAGGGCTAGAGAAAGAAAGATAATCGAGATTGGCAATAAAAAGAAACCTACACCGATCGTTCCAGCACCTAAAAATTGATTGACAGTAACCAAATGACCACTAGCACTTGCATATAACCAGATCGCAAGCAAAATAATCAAAACAATATCTAGTATGATCAATTTGATTTGAGTCTTTCGATTTTTAAATTTGAATATGGTATAAATCGGCAATAGCCCCACGACCACTGTTGCAATGATTTGCAATATATACCAAAAACTAGTTTCATGTGTCGGCAGGCCTGCTGATGTACCATACACACCTGTAACTTTAACGTCTTTTCCGAGACCTACAAGGTCATTATAATGAACATAAGGAAACAAAAATAAGCCAAACAAAATCAGTCCAGCAACGAGTAAATAAATGGTTTGAATACGTTGAATCATTTTTATATATTAAATTGATTGATGACAAACTTAGATAAATTTGATTGTAAACACAATATATTTAGTGTATAATCAAAAGCAAATTTGTTCGCTATTAGCTATTTTAAAGAACACCTATCAGCCTTTGATACGTATCTGTGATGATTCTTTCAATCCTTCATATAAACGGCCTCCAAGGTCGTTTTCTCGCTGCTATTTTGATCAGTTGGCAAGAAACTTCCAATTTTACAATAACAAAATACACAGTAATAGTCAGCACTCCCTATAATAACAATTAAATTGAACTTTTGATTTGCTTATTTTTACTTTTGTGTTATGTTATATATTTATGGCGCTACAGCACACGCTAAAGTTGCAGTTGAAACTGCCGAAGAACTACATATCAGAATATTAGGTCTTATTGATAAATCATTGCTAATAGCATCCGTTTTTGATTATCCTGTTAAACTTCGTCATGAGGTCAATAACGATGATGAACAATTTTTCATTGCCGTTCATGATTCAGGATTACGTCAACGCATTGTTTTAGAAAATCACAGTTGGGCGTACTGCTCGCTACTACATCCCAAAGCTAATATCTCAAAAAGAGCAGAAGTGGGCAAAGGTACAATTATCTTACCAGGAGCATCAATAGCACCAGATGTACAGATCGGCAATCACTGTATCATCAGCAGCAATGCTGTCATTGGAAGTAATACAATTATTGAAGACTTCGTCAATATCGGGGCCAATAGTACTATCGGCAGCAATGTACTGATCGGAAGGGGATCCGAGATTAATGCCAATATCCATATACCAGCAGAAGAAACTATCGCTAAAGACAGCTATATCGAAACCACAATACCTGTGCAATAATTTTTTAAATAAAATAGTTTGCTTATCTCGAAACTCTCTTCGTAAGATTTATACTCCTAAGCCCATCTCACATTTGAAGATGGGCTTAGGAATGCTTTAAATACCTGCAGAATGGAATTGCAGGTCGTATAATTTCTTATAGTAACCATCGATATTGAGTAGTTCATGATGGGTTCCCACCTCCATGATCTCTCCTTTTTCCAATACGATAATTTTATTTGCCCTTTGAATGGTAGAGAGTCGATGTGCAATCACTATAGCTGTCCTTCCTACCATTAGATTGTCTATAGCATGTTGGATGAGCTCTTCGGTTTCTGTATCAACAGAAGATGTGGCTTCATCGAGTACCAAAATACGTGGATCATGCACCAATGCTCTAATAAATGAAATCAACTGGGCTTGACCTGATGACAAGGTGGCTCCTCTTTCTTGAACCTGATAGTCATATCCGCCCGGCAAACGCATAATAAAATCGTGTGCACCGACCTGTTTAGCAGCTGCAATGATAGATTCTCGCGTGATATGCTCATCGTGCAGATCTATATTGTGTAAGATGGAATCTGAAAATAAAAATACATCCTGAAGTACAGTTGCTATCGTTTTTCTAAGAAAATTTAACTCATATTGCCGAATATCAACACCATCCAATAAAATCTGTCCTTTATTGATTTCGTAAAAACGGCTTAGAATATTAATGGTCGATGATTTCCCTGCCCCCGTCGCACCGACTAAAGCTAGTGTCTCACCTGGAGCAACTTTAAAACTGACATCTCTCAACACCCAGTTTTCATCATTGTAAGCAAACCATACATTTTTAAATTCGATCTCTCCACGAATATGATCGGGTTCTAATGTTCCTGAATTAGGAGTATGTTCATCGGTATCCAATACTTCAAATATACGTTCAGCACTTACCATTCCCATTTGTAAGGTGTTGAATTTATCGATCAATTCTCGGATTGGGCGAAAGATCATATTAATATACATGATAAATGCAACCACAACTCCTGGAGAGATCACATCTCCCAAAATCTGCTTAGCTCCAAACCAGACCAACAAACCTAATGAAATGGCCATGATAATCTCTAAAACAGGGAAAAATATAGAAAAATACCAATTTGCACGGATATGAGCATTGCGGTGGTGACCATTGATCTCTTTAAATTTATCCATCTCCTGTTCTTCACGCGCAAAGTATTTGATAATACCCATACCTGAGATATGTTCCTGCAAAAAGGTATTCAAGTTTGAAACCCATTTACGAACATCTTGAAAAGCAGATTTCATCGCCTCCTTAAAAATATAAGTTGCGGCGACCATAAGCGGCATAGGTACCAATACAATTAATGTTAGTTTCCAGTCCGTATAAAACATGACCCCTAGAATAACGATGAGCTGCAATAAATCGCCAATAATTTGGATCAAGCCCTCAGAAAAGATATTTGATATCGTCTCTAAATCTGAAATGGTACGTGTGATCAATTTCCCTAAAGGTGTCTGATCAAAATATTTTAAACGAAGTTTTGTAATATGATTAAACACTTCAATCCGAATATCCCGAATCACAGATTGCCCCAAGGTATTGGTCATTAAAGTATGATAATACCGTACGAGTGTCTGTACAATTAACAATACGATCATCAAGATGAACATCAAACTCAATCCTGCTGTATTAAATTGTAATATGTATTTATCCAATGTATACTGGATCAGCATGGGTAATGCTGGAGCGACAGCTGCCAGTAAAATCGTCAATACTACGGATATCCAAAAAACACCACCATAAGGCTTCATATATTTGACCATCCGACGCAACAAATTTACGTCATAAGTTTTTCCTACTATTTTCTCTTGACTCACTTTTTCTAATTTACAGGGTAAGGATAGGCCACTTCAGTCAAATATAAGCCATGAGCTGGAACTGATGTTCCTGCCATTGATCGATTCTGACTCGCGATGACTTCTTCCATAAATGAAATTGGTTTACCTTTTATTCCGATCTCCAACAATGTTCCGACTACAGCACGTACCATATTACGCAAGAATCGATCCGCGGTAATATGAAAAACAAGTTTTCCTTCGTCCTCCCAGATCCATTGCGCTCTTGATATGGTACATATATTGGTAAAGACTTGTGTATTCGATTTGCTAAAACAACTGAAATCCTTTTTTCCTAACAAAAATTCCGCAGCTTTGTTCATTTTTTCAACATCGGGAATATCCCTTAGAAATGAAGAGTATTCATATCTAAAAGGATCTTTCTCAAAGTGAAGATGGTACTCATAAGAACGGCGTATCGCATCAAAACGTGCATGTGCATCTTCATGTATCGGAACGACGGATTTAACGGAAATATCATGAGGCAAAAGTCCATTTAACGCATATAAAAAACGCTCTGGCTTGGCCAATATTCCTGTCGCATCTGCATCAAAATGAACGAATAACTGTTTTGCATGAACACCTGCATCTGTTCTTCCTGCTCCAATCGTTTCCGTAGGCACACGCAATAAAATCGCTAATGCATCATTCAATCTTTCTTGAACAGAAACGGCGTTGTTTTGAACCTGCCATCCATGGTAATTCTTTCCAAAATAAGCTACCTCGATAAAAAATCTACTTTTCTTCATTTTCAATGACAAAGGTATGAATTAGCAAGAAGATACAAGAATCCAACGCAGACAGAACTGTCTGAATAAATTCATAAAAATAAAGTTAGTTAGCAATTTAGCATAATATATAAGTACTAAATCCAAGTTTCAAAAAAATCAAAAAAAAATGTAACGTTTGCAAATTCTGATGACTTACTGGATATACATTAAAAAATTATAACAATTTTAAACTAAAAAATATGAATACTTTAAACATCATCCGGTCGGTCAAATCGAAAATGAAAATTGAATTTTCAGTGCAGGTGCTAGGCATGCTCCTTCTGGCTTTTTTACCCATCTATTTTCGATTTACCAAGCAGCTTGCTCTTGTCTACTATTTCTTTTATACGATCATGCTCATCTTTGCCATCTATTATCTCTTTAAGTTTTATTCCTTTTATAAAAAGGCAGAGAACATCAATTCCGAAAATATACAAGATGCAAACTGGTTTTACCATGAACTACGTATCGAATTAGCTCATTACAAAAGCTTTCATTATATCACAACTTTTATTGCATCTGGTTTTGGCATTGTTTATTGTTACTTCAATAAAATAACCCTCATATCCCTTATCAATAAAATAGAAATATTGATACCAAGTCAAATAAATTTAATCATCATGAGCTTGACAACTGTATTCATCTTATTTGTTCTAGCAGAATCAGCAGTAAGCTGGTCTTTTAGAAAGGAATTAAAAGATCTAAAATCTATTTTAGGGTTATAGATGTATGGCAATTAGGTCTAGACGTATACGAAGTACATCGGAGTTATTAAAATCAGATTGGGTAT
>NZ_DJTA01000011.1:66666-124599 GCF_002440335.1 Sphingobacterium sp. UBA6320
ATACCCAATCTGATTTTAATAATATAACAACAAATCTAGGTTATGCTAATGCTTTTTGTGCAATATATACTTTCTTCAAAGCAACAGGGATACCTTTGTATAAGTTATTCCACTCTACTGCCGTGCATCTTCTTTTCATCCCATCAAATGATCTCACAAACAAGTTTTCAATGATAAATTTTACGTAGTCATTTCCGCGTTTATGCAACCACCCCATCACTTTGATTCGATCTCCAATCTTTTGTATTTGCCCATTTGTAAGTAAAAGTTTCAAGAAATTCACAGCTGCCTGAAGAATACCTGCGAAGTTTTCCCGACTAGACAATTGACGTATTTCGTCATGTATTTCTTTATAATAAGCAGTTATATAATCCGTTGCTTTATTCTCATTAATTGTATCCATATTATTTTTTCTATTTGCCTTGATTTAGTTATTAAGTTTTAACAAAGGTTCTTCCATCAAAAACGATAAAACATATCTCATATTGACTCGTACCCTTATTTTTTACGATTTTTTCGCCAATATATTATACTCATTTATTTTTTCTAAGATTGATTGATCAAAATCATACAAAATCCACGGCATTATTCTCGTTTTCTCTCTCATTCTTTTGCCAACTTATTTGCCACTACTACGAATAACGTGCCATCAGCACAAAAACAATGAAAACAGACATTAAAACAACAATTTCATTACAATTCAAGCCAAACTACGGACACAATTGTCAATCAAAATGATAGGGTTTTATCAAAATGATCAGTAACACATCCGCTATAAAAACTTATATATAACTGAAATTGGAAAATCAAAAGGTTGGATTTATAGAATCGAATGAAGAACTGTTATTGGGCAAAAAAACTACATATATAAAAGGGCTTGTACAATTATGTTTGTACAAGCCCTTTGCAATAGTTGCGTTGATAATAGACATTTTGTCTGAAATGTCTTATTATCGCTTAGTTATTTGGTCAATATTACCTTTTATTGTTATGCATTGATGACCTATTTTTTTACTACAGTCAACACTGCTTTGCTATTCCCTTGGCTCAGATCTACCGTTAGGATATAACTTTCACCTACAGTAAGTGATTTACCAGCAACAATGCCGAGGTTACCCGAATCTCGACCATTTGTTCCAGTGCCAATAAATATTAAATCACTTTCAGTACTGATCGTTGTTGCTCCAAACTCACCTCCCCAATTTTTTTGGTGGAAAAACTTAAAGTTGATATTGTCTTTATGAATAGACTCACCTGCTTTAACCGTAATTTGATACTTTTTATTACCTATAGGTACTAAACATAAGGCCTTATCCGTATTCCACCCGACTTGATTAGCTGCAATATTTGGTTTACCAATACCCTCGCCAATAATCCAAATGGCTCCTGTACCATCTGCTTTTAAAGTCGCTAAGTTTGCTCCATCCATCGCTTCTACAACAAAATATTTCATTTTAAAATCTGCTATCACACGGTATTTACCATTGATACCATTGAAATTGATTGTCCCATCTGATTTTTGAGTAAAATAATCGGGATCAATCCACCAATCTTTGAGGTCTTCTATCCCATCTATCGTTACTTTTTCCCCATTTTTCAATTCCAGTTCTGCTTTGAAATGATCATCGTCAATACGGCTATACACAGTTCCATTAATAGCATATGCTATAATAAAAGGTGATGCTGCATAAGTCAAGGTGTTAAACTTGATACTATATACACCTGAAGTTGAGTTAGAAAATGGAATTTCTGTAATAGAACCAAAGTCTACCGCATTATTTACCCATCCAAAATTCATTTCATTTCCTTGTGCTCCTACCTTAGGGGCATGAATATATCCCTTTACAGAAAATGGAAAACTTTCTGTCGCAGCATATTCATTTGGCCCTACTTTTTCCATTTTATACGATTTAGATTCAGTTACTAAATTCAAGTAAGGAAAATCAGGTCTAGTCAACTCAATTTCATAAGCTTGCTCAGTCGTTTTTTGACTTATATTCTGCAAGACAAATTTCAATGTCGCCTTTCCGTTTGGAATATTCTTATAGAAGGGTATCAAAATCTTTCCGCTATATTCCCCGTTCTCTTTTGTGCGAATAATAGTTTCAGAGACTTTATCATCGGTAAAAAACAGTTGTACTTTTACTGTTGACAATGCTATTTCTTGATCCGATGCGTGGAGTTTAAATACTAAACTATCTCCAAAATGAGCCGATGAAACATCGGATTTCAGTTCGATTTTAGGTTCTCCTATTTGATACACATATTTTTCATCCTTTTTACAGGAATACAAAGCTGCTAGTGCAGCCGTACCCAACAGGAAATTTAAAATAAGTCTTTTCATAATGTCATATTTTAATTAGCCCAACGATAAGAAACCACCGATTTAGCGGGTACTTCGTAGCTAAAGTGATTTTTTGTATCATTTATGGTTATTTTTCTATTCTCATTAGCATCATTTAGCAATACTAGAGCATACGAACCATCTATATTTTTAAATGCCGTATAGATCAGGCCTTCCGCCGTGTAACCGCTTGCTCCAATGCGCACCGCTCCAGATTTTACGACAGCTGAAAGATGCCCCACAATGTAATAATGAGAATTGCGTGTAATCTTTTTAAAGTTAGATTTACTGATATCTACTGCACCATAACAGGTTTGACAACCTCCGTCGCGATTCGGACCTTTATCGTTATCCAACATCAGATTCCAAACAATGACTGCTCGACTCCAATTATTAACAGTTCCTAAAGCGACCTCACGCATATCTTCCATCAATCTCTTTTCAAGATTACGGCCTTCATTCCATTCACCAATAGATGTTTCAGTAAATACCAATTCTTTATCTGGACGTTGATTATGGATATCCAATAACTCCGCTTTATCACCACCATAATTATGAAATGCTGCACCAGCAATAAAGGAAGCTGCTCCGGCATCATTATAAATTTTTACTGGATAATCGTTTTGATCTGCGATATTATCATAATTATAATTATGATCAAAGGCATAGATTTTTGTATCTAAAGAAGCAGCCTTCAACTGTGGACCTAAGGCTTGTTTAATAAAAGCCTGTTGCTCTTGCCAAGTCATATACATAGAAGCCGAATTTCCACGATTTAAAGGTTCATTTTGAACTGTAATCGAAGAAACATGGATTCCTTCTTTTTTCATGGCCTGCAGCCACTGTACAAAATACCATCCATAATCTTGGTAATATTTAGGATTTAACTGACCGCTTGTCCAAGAATCGAAAGGTTTTAAATCTATTAGATTGTTCACTTTCATCCATTTTGGTGCAGTCCAAGGAGATCCCATAATTTTGATCGATGGGTTGATGGCAAGTATTTCTTTCAATACCGGCAGAACATATTGTTTCTCTTCTGACTGCAAAGCAAAGTTTTCCTTACCTTCTTTATCCCAACAGGTATACTCACTGAGAGAGAAATCCGAACATCCAATAGCAATGCGAATGTAGTTCATTCCCATACCTTTGTCATCGGAGAAAGTTTCTGTTAAAAATTTTGTCCGATCTTCTTGAGTCATCTTCATCAGATTGTAACAAGTAGATCCCGTTATTGCTGCACCAAAACCATCCATAGTCTGAAACTTTTGAGTAGGATCTAAGGTGATCGTATTGGGCGACATATTAAATTTTGTACTGAAATCTATAAACCCTTTACTAAAATCTTGCGAACGGGTATTTGTTGTTGTATATATGGTGATATCGCCATTATCTTTTATCGAATCTATAGCAGAAGGTGTATAGCTGTCTCGGTTACATGATGTTGCCGTCATTAAACAGGACAACAAGAGTGTATATATCATAGTATTATTATTTTTACGTTTCATAAAGTTTTAAATTAATTAGTATCCTAGATTTTGTACCAAATTTGGATTCTGGTCGATCTTGGCTTGTGGTATAGGCAAGCGGTATGAATACTGATTAAATGGATAGACTTGAGACTTACGTCCTGAATCTTTAGCATATACAGCATTCATCACAGACTCTACCTTATCCAATCGAACTAAGTCAAACCAACGCTGTCCCTCAAACGCCAATTCCAGTCGGCGTTCTTTCAGTAATGCTTCCAACATACGATCTTTGCCTGCTCGTGTAGCATTATCTAATTTTGGAAGTTTTACTCTTTCACGGACACGATCAATGATTTCAGCAGCAGCAGTCAAATTTGGACTTGCCTGCATAATCAATGCTTCGGCTTTTAGTAATAATAAATCAGCATATCTTAATTTAACCATACTGCTCATTGAAGATCGCAGTTTGAACATAAATGGATAATGCGAAGCTGGATAGTAATTACTCCATTTGGCTACATAATAGACGATGGATTGATTCATTCGAATTTGATCACCTTCATTTTCATAAGTTTGAATCAAATCCCGAGATGGGGTGACCCACTTAGCCCATGTAAAGCTATTTTCATAATTTGCCAGATCACGACCAAACATCCATGTCGCCCAATTACCTGCTCCAGGCATAAATTGTGCTTCTAATATAGATTCGCGTGTATTGCGCTGTGCCAGGTCAGTATTGCCAGCATTCATCGCATAGATATCGGCATAATTGGTATTCAAGTCAAAGCCATCAGCTGTAAGTGCATCTACATATTGGATTACTTTGGCATAATCCCGAATCGGTTTTTCAGCATATACTTTTGCTAACATGGCTTTGGCTACAGATTTTGTAAACCGTGTTTTATCAGTTGCAGATCCATTAGGCGCATCCGCCAATGCTTCCACTAAATCCTTTTCGATCTGACGATATGCTTCTTCTTCGGTGCTTTGGAACGGAAAATATTGTGGATATACCTCTTCAATATTTTCAGCTGTAATATCTGCAGCTTGCGTCGTGATGACCGGAATAGATCCAAAAATACGTACCATATCAAACATCGCCAATGCACGGAAGATTTTAGCTTGTGCTTTGTATGATTTAATATCCGAATCACTTACGGATTTATCTGCTACACTATCGATATTAATAATTAATCGGTTAGCACGAGCGATATCTTCTAAATAACGACCCCAATCCCGATCGATGACGGAGTTAGATCCTTCAATGGAATTATTCTCAAAGGGTAAAACCTCAGCCCCTGTTGTTCCTGCATAGGCATTGTCGGCATGTGATTCGGAGATGAGTAATAAATCTACATACCAATGTTCTTGTCTGTCGCGCATCTGTTGATAAATTCCCGTTAAGAAATTATCCACTTCACTCTTGTTCTTAAAAACAATCTGAGTTCCTGATTCGGTCTTTCCCTGAGTATCATCCGAATAACTATCTAATGGGTCTCTATTTAAAGAACAAGAAGAGGCCAGAAGAGTGATGATAAGCAAGTTGAAAAATAATTTTATAGCTATTGTTTTCATGATTATTCCATTAAAATTCTACGTTTACCCCAACTACAAATGATCTACTTTGCGGATAAGTTCCCCAATCAATACCCTGTACACGTCCAGAGTTTCCATACTGGTTGACTTCAGGGTCCATACCTGAATATTTCGTCCAGGTCAACAAATTGCTAGCAGATAAATAAGGTTGTATTTTTTGAATACCCATTCTTTTCAATCGTTCTGGAGCAATAGCATAACCCAATGAGATGTTTTTCAATCTCAAATAACTTCCATCTTCCACAAAATAAGTCGAGTTTTTCATATCAAATCCCGCTTTCGGTACATGGGTTATCTGTCCTGGCACACGCCAGCGGTCTAATACCACTGTAGATTGATTACGGCCATCATACATGCCTTCGGTTTCCATACGGCTTGCATTAAAGATATCATTGCCGTAAGTCCCTTGAATAAATATGCTGAGATCAAAGTTTTTCCAAGAGAAACTATTGGTCATACCGTAAGTAAATTTGGGATTTGGATCACCAATATACGTTCTATCTGAAGATGATATTTTTTGGTCTCCATTCAAATCACGATACATCATCTGACCGGTCTCTGGGTTTACACCATCGCTAATATAACCAAAGAAACCTCCTAGTGCACGTCCAGGTTCATTTCGAACAGCATAATCATGCACATTGTCATTGGTCATCGCATCATTATAAAGCTGACTTAGTACCAGTTTATCGAGACGATTTTTATTGAATGATATATTAAAGTCAGTGTTCCATGTCAATTCACCTACTAAATTTTTTGATCCTAGCGCAATTTCAAGACCCTTATTCGTCATCTCTCCTTCATTACGCTTGATCACATTTGCTGCTGCCGATCCTGCTGGAAGCGTAACTTCCATCAACATATCCGTTGTCTTTTTATGGTAATAATCTAACGTCAAGGTTACTCTATTTTGAAAAGCGGTAAGATCAAAGCCTACATTTGTCTGAGTGGTGGTCTCCCAACCTAGATCACTAGATCTCAACGTGTTAGATTGCGTAATATTTGGAGTCGCATATTGATATTTAGTTTCAAACCATGGTAATCTTTCTATTTCATTGAATGCTAAATAAGAATAATCACCTAGACCCGATTGATTACCTGTTTGTCCCCAACCACCTCTTATCTTTAAGTCATCAATCCACTCCACATCTTTCAAGAAATCTTCCGATGAGAGTCTCCATGCTGCAGAAACCGAAGGAAAATATCTCCACCGATGATTTGGATTTAATTTGGAAGAGCCATCTGCACGCATGTTTGCTGTCAACAGGTATTTACCATCGTAATTGTACATCGCCCTTGCGAAATAGGACATGATCCCCCAGCTTGTAGCCCCCGAGCCTGTACCACTTTTTACCTCTAGGTTGTTTGCTGATGCAGAGCCTGCGGCAGTCCACAAAATTTTGTTTGCGGCATTTAATGTTTGTATCAAGCCGTTTGCATAGTGCGATCCATTGATATAGCTATTGGTGTACTTTGAATCTGTCCAGGACGAACCAGTCATGGCTTCGATATGGTGTTTTCCAAATCGTTTGTTATAGGTCAATACATTATCCCATGTCAATACCGTATTCATGTTACGGATATCTGATGCCTCACCATATTGATTTCTCCCCCATGTCGTGGTCAACGGATCTAAAAAAGTAGTCAATAAACCATTTCTACGGTCTAAAGTGAAGGAAGATTTAAAATTCAAATTGGGATCAAAGGTGATCAAGGCACTTCCCGATGCTAATATTCTATTTTCGCGATTGTTGTTATATTTTGTTCTGGCGAGATTTTCAATAGGGCTCGTGATATTATTGATTCCATAGAAATTATTATAGTAACGCTCCGGATCCGTTGGATCCCATATCGGTGCATAAGTCGGTGTTGTAATTACAGCAGTCACCACTCCTCCTCGATTAGAGCCTAAACCTGATGTAATACCATTATCATTGTAATCAGAATAGGTAATATTGGCATTAACTTTTAACCATTTACGGACTTGATTGTCAATATTAGCTTTAAAATTATAACGTTTAAAAAACGAACCTTTTAATGTTCCTTTGTCATCTGTAAAACCTCCAGAAAGATAATACCTTAATTTCTCCGTACCATCCGAAATCGTCAATTGATAATTTTGTTGAATACCCGTTTTATAGGTCTCTTTAAACCAATCGGTTTGATCTGTCAATCCAATAGGAAGGTTGACCATACCTATTTCGTTTTGAAGATCTCGATATTGCTGCGTATTCAATACATTTACGGTATTGTTCACGATGTTAGAGGTCAATTGCGCTCCAAATGTAATTTTTCCCTCCCCAACTTTACCTGTTTTAGTCGTGATCAAGACGACGCCATTGGCAGCTCTCGATCCATAAATAGCGGCAGAAGATGCATCTTTGAGAATCTGAATATCAGTCACATCATTGGGCGATAGAAATTTGATGTTATCCACAGGTACACCATCGACTACATACAACGGATCATTACTTCCATTAAAAGAAGTTGTACCACGTACACGGATATTGAACTCACCGCCAGGTGCACCATTCGGTTGCATCACGGCTACACCCGCTGCTTTCCCTTGGATCGCTTGCCCCACATTGACGATCGGTCTTTTTTCAAGATCTTTGGTTGATACCGATGAAATCGCAGTGGTGACATCTTTTCGTTTGACAGAGCCATAGCCAATCACTACGACGTCGTCCAACAGATTGGTCGATGCACTTAACTGTACGGTAAGATTGCTGGTATTCGCTAGTACCTCTTTGCTGTCATAACCGACATAGGTCACTAAAAGGGCTGTTCCTGCTGGAACCGAAATTTGAAAACGTCCATCTTCTTGAGAAGATACGCCATTTGTTGTTCCTTTTTGAACAATCGTCACTCCACCTAATGGTTTTTGATCTTGAGCGTCAATGACACGCCCACTGATCTGCATTCTATCCTGAGCAAAAGATGAACCCATCATTGCAAAGAAACAAATTAGCCACATAAAAAGAGTTGCTTTCTTAGTAAAGAAAATCATAAGTATTTATAAAATGGTTTCTAGAATTAGTTTGAGAACTACTCAAATAGCCATAGAGTTCCCCCGCTCTGTGGCTCAAACAAAGCTACTAGAACCCCAATCGGAATAAAAGGGTGCAATCTTAAAAAGTACTGGATTATTTTTTTAAATAATTACAAATGAGATTTTTACAAAAATACACATAAGTCAAAAAGTACTTAATTGATCGTTAAGAACGATCAATTACGCCTATCTGGCGGACAAAATCTTCAAAATCATCGCGATTTCCGATCGCTTTATTGCGCACTTTGGTTCGGTAGTTATACACCGTTCGCAACGAGTATCGTAAAAAACTGGCAATCTTTACACTGTCCGTAATACCTAGTCGGATCAATGCAAAAATACGAAGTTCGGTATTTAAAAACTCACCCTTCTTCGGTAGAATTTGCTCTTCTGGGACGAGGAGTTTATTGAAGTCTACTACAAATGAAGGATAAAGATTTAAGAAAATACGATCAAAATTAATATACAGCTGCTGTACTTCCCGCTCGACCATCTGTGTGGATTTCAATTGATCTTTGATCGCATCCCAGTGTTGCGCACTTGCTTTTTTAAGAAGCGCTATACGGATGTCTTCCATTTTGTCAATATAATTGGAGCAGAGATCAAAAAATTGGGCTATATACTCCTCTTTTATATGATTCGATTCGGAAAGTTGACTATTTTTATGATTGATCTCATCGTTCAACTTTCGTAAATTGGTATTGGTCACCGATAGCTCCTCTCTTGTTTGCCGCAATCGCTGTACTTGCCTAAAGATAAATATCAAACCAATAATCAAAATCACCGATAAAAAACTAATGACAAAGAGCATCATTTGCAATTGCTTATTTTGGGTATTAATTTTTTTCTGATAAGCGGCATTGATAATCGGATAAAAAGAGGTACCCTCAACGATACGATAACGAACATTACAACCCATGGCATCATCAATTGCTTTTTCAATAAATTTGAATGCATGATCAAAATCCCGTAATTCATAATAAGTCAAAGCCAAGTCTTGTAAAGAAGCATTATCTCGATTAGCAATTTCAATATCAGCAATCGCTGAGCGAGCAAAATAATAGCGTTGAGCTACAATATTCTTTTCTTGCTTATAGATCAATCCCATGAAATAGGCTATAAGTGCCCTTTGTTCCAAATTTTCTTCATGATCTACCCACATGGACTTAAATAATGCCTTCGCCTCATCTCGCTTTCCCTGAAATAGGGTTTTAATGGCAATTGTACTTTTATATGCAGATGATGTTGGATCAAGAACCATGAGAAGGGAATCCCGATAGCGTTCACTTGCCTGATAATATTGATCATGATTATTGCTTTGTCCATAATGGCTGTAAAAAGCACTGTAAATTTCATAATATTTAGGTAACAGAGCCTGAGGTAAAGTCTGAGACTGCAATTGCGCCAACACCTGAGCTGCCTCGATATATCTTCCTATTGAAGAATAAATCCACGCAAGATCCAGATTAATCACAACTGCTAAGGAATCTGATTTGTTCAAA
Organism: Sphingobacterium sp. UBA6320; assembly: GCF_002440335.1. Taxonomy (NCBI): domain Bacteria; kingdom Pseudomonadati; phylum Bacteroidota; class Sphingobacteriia; order Sphingobacteriales; family Sphingobacteriaceae; genus Sphingobacterium; species Sphingobacterium sp. UBA6320. Next base: position 76,633 of record NZ_DJTA01000011.1, read on the forward strand.
GCCAATTTTCTGCAAAGCATAATATAATGAAGCGCCGAATCAGATTGAAATTTTTTATAACTTTTAAATATTTCGTAGTTTTTGTTCAGATATAAACCTTTATCATGTTGGATCATGACCGCTTCTTTTTTAAGTCTGGCGATTTGATCTTCCTTCTTTTTCACATAAAGTTCTTGATTTTCCATGACGTACTCCAATTTGCGATACACACTCGTACTATCACTCAAATCTTGGGCAATACCCGTAAAAACAAAAAAATAAAGTAAAAAAAGAACTGTTAAGCGTTTAGTCATTATTTAAATTCCCCCGTGGTTGCGGTTAAATATATCATATTTTACCTGTAATTCACAAAAATGGGGTAGACAAAAATTGTCTACCCCATTTTACAGTGTCATACAATGGGTGCAATTGTTTATATGCGTATCCGAGCTCCTCTTACAATTTTGATATGGGGAGGACGAATCACATGATGAACAATGATTACATTACTTTAATTCCATTTTACTAAAGGAATAAGGAGCATCTTCATCCTTTATTCCTCTTTTTTTATTGGGCTGATCAGACATCTCAAATTGTATTTTCGCCCCCTTTATCAGTTCCTCATACCTAAAAAAGTTTTTAGTATACGATTTTCCATTGATCTTGACTTGATTTACATATACATTTCCTTTGTCTTGATTGGTGGCATCAATTGTCAATACTTTCCCATTCTGCAATTTTAACTTAACGGATTGAAATTGTGGCGACCCCAGTACATATTCTCCCGATCCTGGTGCTACGGGATAAAAACCTAACGCTGAAAAAACGTACCATGCAGATGTCTGTCCATTATCCTCATCACCGCAGTAACCATCTGGAGTAGGCAGATAAAGCTTATCCATTATTTTTCGGACCCAATATTGTGCTTTCCAAGGTTCAGCAGCATAATTATACAGATAAGGCATATGCTGAATCGGTTGGTTGCCATGCGCATACTGTCCCATATTCATGATTTGCATTTCACGCATTTCATGAATCATGCTTCTACTTTTCATACCTTCATCACTTGGGATCACAAATACGGTATCTAACATCGCATTAAAGGCTTGTTTACTTCCCATCAGATCAATCAGTCCTTGAGGATCATGAAACACGCAAAAGCTCCAATGCCAAGCATTTCCCTCGGTATATTCTTTTGACCAAGCACTTGGATCAAAAGGTGCAATAAAAGTACCATCGGATTTTTTACCTCGCATCAATTTTGTCTCGGCATCATAAATATTTTTATAATTCAGGGCACGCTTTGCATAGATGGATATTTCAGATGCGGGTTTACCCAATGCTTTACCAAATTGATAGATACTCCAATCGTTGTAAGCATACTCCAATGTTCTAGCCACATTTTGATTGATATTTTTATCAGCGGGAATAAAACCCATTTGATTATATACCTCATGACCAAACCTTCCAGTTGCCGAAATTTTAGGATGCGCATGATGCGCTCCGTGCACGACAGCATCCCATAATATATGAGCATCGTACCCTTTCCTCCCTGTCACAAAAGCATCCGCAACGATTGAAGCAGAATTATTACCGATCATCGATTCGCGATGTCCTGGTGAAGCCCACTCCGGTAGAAATCCACTTTCCTTATAGGCGTTTGCCAAACCCGCTTGCATCCGATCATTCATCTCGGGATAAACTAAATTTAACAGAGGAAACAAGCTTCTGAATGTATCCCAAAACCCCGTGTCGGTAAACATCTCACCAGGAAGTACCTGACCATTATAAGGGCTATAGTGTACGCGGTTGCCTTGACGGTCTATCTCCGAAAAATCACGTGGAAATAAAGTCGAACGGTATAAACAGGAATAAAAAGTTTTTAAACGATCTATATCTGGATCTGTGACCTCAATACGTCCCAAGACCTCATTCCATTTGGCTTTTCCTGCGGTTGCAATTTCATCAAATGTTTTACCATTTACTTCTTTTAGATTGAGTTCTGCCTGTTCAAAACTGATAAATGATGATGCTACTCGAGCTAAAACTTGTTCGCCTCTTTTTAAATTTTTAAATCCGATGATGGCTCCGGCGTGATTGTCCTCTAATTCCAATACATTACTTTTGATCGCACCACTTTTGACCGCAGCTTTAAAATCAAAAGCACGATCAAAAACGATTACAAAATAATTTTTAAAATTTTCTGGTACACCACCACTATTACGAGTATTATATCCTATAATTTTATTTTCCTCTGGAATTATTTTTACATAAGATCCTTTATCAAAAGCATCGACAACGATATTTGCTTCTGCTGTCTTAGGAAATGTAAAACGAAATATCGCTCCGCGTTGCGATGGCGTCAACTCTGTCGTTACATCCCAATCCGCTAAATAAACGCTGTATAAATAAGGTTTCACGATTTCTGCTTTATGTGAAAACCAGCTTGCACGTTTCTCTTGATCAAAGACCGGTTCACCTGTTGTCGGCATGATTGAAAATTGTCCATAATCATTATTCCATGGACTTGGCTGATGGGTTTGTTTAAACCCTTTAATTTTATCGGCGGTATAAGTATACACCCAACCATCGCCCATATTACCGGTCTGAGGCGTCCAAAAATTCATTCCCCAGGGCACAGCAATAGCCGGGTAGGTGTTGCCATTGGATAATTCGTACTTGGACTGGGTACCGATCAATGGGTTGACATAATCAACTGGACTAAGAGATTGTGCTCCACTTACACAGATGGAGAACATGAAAAAAAGCGATCCTACAATTTTTTTTAAATTCATTATGTTGTTTTTCTTTTCGATCAAAATAGACAAAGGTCATGCTTTAATCTTTAAAAATAGTTTTTTATAAATTTACACATCTTCACGTTAACTCCTAAATAAGCTCTGGTTATTATGAATATCAAAGCATATTTAAGATGACTCGCAATAAATAAATCAAGGCCCTTTTGGGACCTTGATTCGATTACAAACAAACATTACCAACCTGCATTCTGTACTAATTTTTCATTTTTCAACACTTCGTTATTTGGAATTGGGAATAAATAATCCCTTTTTTTAAATATCCTGGTTTCAATAAGGGTCCGTTTAAAGAAGTCATTACCGTCTGCATTGAGATTCATTCCGTACACAGCAGTAGTAGCCGTACTTTCAGCAATTTTCCAACGGCGAGCATCAAAATGACGCACATTTTCAAAAGCTAATTCTACCTGACGTTCCTTTCGAATAGCTTCACGCATCGCTACCTGCCCCACAGGAAGCGCAACATCTCCTTCTCCGTATCCAGATACACCCGCACGTTTGCGAATCAGATTGACATATTTTATGATATCTGCATGTCCAGGTGAAGATTCATTAAGCGCCTCTGCATAGTTCAGATATATATTTGCTAATCTTAACAATAGCGCTCCTCTGCTATTACCATTAGATCCCACATTCTTTCTCACCGTATAACCTGTCGGTGTTACATCGGATGTACTTTGCGATCGTCCTGAATTACCACTATAGTTGAACAAAGAAATAACCGGAGCACTACTATTTGCTTGGTTTAACCAATAGCTTCCACTGTAAGTGATCCCGACATAAAAACGTGGTTCGCGATTGACATACATCCTGTATGTGGTACGCTCTGCGGGATCATACGGTGCCTTATAATTGGCAAATCCCTCTTCCGAATACGTTGATTTAGGATCAGAAATAGGCAATCCATTTTTCATAAAATAAGCATCGACGATGAATTGAGTTGCTCCGAGCGCACCACCACCTTGAGCTGCCGACGGAAAACCAACATGTTTTGGTGTACGATCATACTGCGTATTGTTTCCACTGTTCGATCGGGCAAATATCCATTCCCGATTCCAATCTGTCGTCATCACATTACGGCAGGATAAATATGCTGCGACAAAAGGATCTGCATTGGTTTCCTGATAAAGATCATAATAGTTTGGTACAAATTCATCTATAAATTCTTTAGAGGCTGTTGCTGCTACTTGCCACTTTTGTCGATCCTCAGTTGCACTGTATAATGCTGTTCCATCTGCATTTTTAATAGCTGCAAAATCAGCGTTACCATTATATAATGGACTTGCTTTCAATAACAGCGCCTCAGATTTGTATGCTTTCACGACACCTTTTGTGATCCTACCATATTCATTGTTACTCGGTACAAAAGGTAATTCTTGGTAAGCTTCATCCAGCTCGGTTACAATATAATCGATACAGGCATCAAAGGGACTCCTTGCTAGTTTAAGATCTTCTAAGGGTGCGTTGATATCCAATATTTGCTCTCCAATAAGTGGCACAGCCCCATAGGTCTTCACTAGATAATAGTAATACAGTGCCCGAAGTGCGCGCGCTTCAGCTTTGTAAGTCGATTTCATGACTGAAGTCACCTCAACAGGATTTGCATTATCGATATTTTGAATAAAATAAGATGCATTGCGAATACCCTCATAGTAGCTGTTCCAAAATCCTGCGACAACACCATCGGTGTTGCTCCATACACTCGAAGTCATATTGTTGGCATAATTGAAATCCCAGGTATATTTGGCTTCATCAGAAGCCGCAGTCCACGGACCTGCATTGCCCGAATTCGTAAATCGCTGTACCAACTCATTGGGAATAACACTATAGATATTGGCGAGAAACTTATCCGTATTCGTTTTGGATTTAAAAATATCCTCTACCGTAATAACATCATCAGGTACCTGATCCAAATAATTTTTACAACTATTAAAAGATGTCAAAGCTAATGCTGCAACTAACACCCAGCTATATTTATATATTTTCATTTTTGTAAGATTAAAAGTTAAAATGTGGCCTGTACGCCCATTGATATTGTCCGCACATTTGGATAGCGAGTTCCATTTCCTGTATTCAATTCAGGATCCCAGAGTTTAAATTTACTCCAATAAAGTAGATTTACGCCTTGTATATAGATGCGTGCATTTTTCATGTTTATCTTCTGCAAAAAGTCCTTTTTAAAATTATAGCCGATATCCATTGTTTTTAAACGTAGAAAATCCACATCTTTCACCCACCAAGTAGAAGCAGCAGAATTGTTCTTGTTTGCAGCATTACCATAAGCCAAACGTGGATAAAAGGGGTTTTCTAAAGGATTTTCTTCGGTCCAGCGATCTTCAGCAATGGTATAGAGATTACTTCTCTCCGCTCCAGTGCTGTTATTGAAAGGTATAATACCATCTCCACCAATAAGGCGCTCAGCCCCCGAAGTACCTTGAAAAAATGCGCCAACATAAAACTGTTTATAGGAAACATTGACACCAAAACCAAAGACAGCATTAGGCACATCACCATGTCCTATCCAGCTAACATCATTGGCATCTACCAGTCCGTCACCATTTAGATCTTTGTACCGAATATCACCGACACGCTGTGCTCCCAAAGCACTTTGATCAGCATGATTTTGGATCTCTTCTAGCGATTGAAACAAACCATCGGCCTGATATCCATAGATCCCCAACACATTGTTGCCCCTTCTTTCCATATAAGGAAATGGCTGTTTAGGTTGGTCATTCTCAATGATCTTATCTTTGTTATAAGTAAAAGTAGCACGCATGTCTACATGGACATTTCCAACTGGAAAAGGAGCCAACTCAAGAGTTCCGTCTATCCCCTTGTTTTCAATAATACCTAAATTTGCCCAAGGATTATTGGTCAATCCGACATAGTCAGGAAGTGAAGCTCTCTGTAAAAATACACCTGTTCTTTTTTCTTTAAAAAAATCAACTGTTAATGATAATTTACTTTTCAATGTTTTGATTTCAAGACCTAGATTTTGTTTATGAGACTCAGCCCATTGCACATTAGTACCATAATCTGAAATCGCAGTTCCACCATAGCCCGTATTATTGGTACCGTTACCAAAAGTATATCCGCCGGCACCGGTATTCACTAAAGTCAGGTAACCGAAGCGACGGGTTCCGCCATTACTACCATCTCCAACTTTACCGTCAGAATAGCGCAATTTCAAAAAGTTAATCCCATTTTTTACCGGTTCAAAAAATTTCTCATTAGACACTACCCAGCCGACACCAAAGGAAGGGAAAAATCCAAACTTCATTCCTGGTGCAAAATTCTCCGACCCATTGTAACCAAAATTACCTTCAACAAAGTACTTATCGTCATAAGAGTAGGTCAAACGACCTGCCGTACCCATATTACGAAAAGGTAGCGACGATGTCACATTATCTGCAAAGGCTTCCACGATCTCCCGTTGGTTATATAATAACATCGCCGATAGCTGATGTTTCTCTGCAATCACGGTATTATAATTCAATGCCGCTTCGGTATAAAATTGTCTATTGGAATTATTCGATTTTGAAAATGCGAGATCATCTGCCCCTTGGGAAATAATATTCAAGATTGGATTTCCCTGATCATCGTATGGGAATAAGCGATTGATCAAATAAGTACTCCGATTTCGGGTTCGATTGATGGTATGCTCATTCCAGATATCAAAGGAATATAATGCTGAAAAATTCAATCCTTTTAACCAAAATGAAAGATCTTGTGTCAATCGAGCATTTGTCATGATTTGATTACTGAATATATTTTGGTAACCCGTTTGTGTTATTTGTCCATACGGATTAGGTTGTGCTCCAGCTGAACTCACTCCAGGAACAAAATTTCCCGGATACATAGCAGGATACAACACTGGATTTGTTTGCATCACATTGCCAAAAGCTTCTTCCGGCCTCACTCCTGGATAATTGATGTTACCGATATTACCTTGCGTCCCCAATTCGAATTTGGTTGTTGATGTCCAGTTCATGGAGATATTCGAAGTGAAATTATACCGCTTATATCGTGTGGTAGCATCATATTTTTGCAGATCATCTGTCCTGAGCAAACTTGACTCATCATAATACGCTCCAGACACATAATAACTTGCAAATTCAGATCCTCCTCGAGCACTAAAATTTGCGCGACGGTTGCTTGCCGAATTTTTAAAGAGCTGATCCATCCAATTGACATTGGGATATAGGTAAGGATCATTGCCAAGAATAGTATTGTTGATATAATTATTGGAATATTCTTTTTGCATACCTGTCGCTATTCGAGCTTCATTGCGCAAGAGCATATACGTCACTCCATCCGTCAGTTCGGGTCTTTTTGTAAATGATGTAAAGCCTTGATTGTAATTAAACATTAAAGCAGGTTTGCCTGTTATACCTTTTTTGGTACTGATTAAGATCACACCATTGGCACCCGCCACACCATACACCGCTGTCGCTGATGCATCTTTCAGGATCGTCAACGAGGAGATATCCTCTGGATCTAGGCCATTGATATCACGCCCCTGCACTCCATCGACGACAACCAAGGGTCCTGTATTTCCCGACATACTTGAAATACCGCGGATCCAGAGATCGGCACCGTCTGCACCAGGGAGTCCAGAACGCTGCACTCCAACAAGTCCGGAGATACGTCCTGCCAGCATGGTACTCAGATTGGCTACCGGCAATTTCAGATCTTCAACATTCACACTGGATTGGGCACCCACAACAGAAATTTTCTTTTGTTGCCCATAGCCTACAACAACGACTTCATTAATACCGTTATTGATCGCTTTCAAAATAATATTTAAATTGATGGCATTATTGATTGCAACACGATAAGATTCATATCCCACATTAGTAACGGTCAAGGAGTCTCCTCGGCTAGCAAGGATCTCGAATTGCCCATTTTCTTTTGTTACAGCAGAAGTTTTAGTCATTAAATTGGTAACTGTTACTCCTGAAAGATTGACATTCATCTCATCACGCACGACTCCTTTTACGAGTACTTGTCCTGCCTGTTGCGCAACAGCTTCATTGCCCCAAAAACTACTGCAAAAAGCGACAAGAACGATTATTGTTCCGATTATTTTTTTCATCATCTGGTAGGTTAATTATTGATTAGTACTTTTTTGAGGATCGGAGATCAGCCGCCACTCGGCCAGTTGAAATAAGCCTGTTCCACCTGCAATTGCCTTAATATTCAGTTTATAAAACTTATATTTTGCTGTATTGGAGATGTCAAAACGAACTTTAAAATTACGATCAGGAAAAGCATATCCTGTTTTGCTCTCCAATGTGGTCCAATTTTCGCCGTCATTGGAAGCAACGAGATCCCAATCTTTCGGATCTCTTCCTGAAGCATCATTTGCAGAAGCTAATACATAAGAGGTGACAGCAATCCCACCAGGGAAAGTTAATTGTAGAAATAGATCATTGACATAGGGATTAATTAAAAATTTGGTTGAATAGTCATTATCGACAACTTTTGGAGAACCCTCACCTGCAGTAATACCACCACTATTTTCATGGTTCACGGTCAATTTACCATAAATGGTAATATCCATTTCTGGTTCGTTTTCAGCAGGTAATAATTCATAGCTCTTGACCTCAGTTTTCTGGCAAGCACTAAAAGACAACAGTATGCTAACAAGAAGTAACAATCGCCTAGATTTGGTTAGTTTGTTCATAATAGGCATAATTAGATTTACTAAAACGGATTAGTAGTCTAATATAGAAAAGCCTATTTCAAAAACTTGTTAATCAATTGTTAACAACGATTTTTTTTATCCATGCTTGAGCAGTCGGGTGATAAAGCCAACCTTGTATACCGTTTCAATTTTTAATTGAGTTGAATTTTGTAAGACTTTACGTATCCTAGAAATAAAGACATCCAAACTTCTGCCCATAAAATAATCACTTTCGCCCCATATTTTATTTAAGATTTCTTCCCTTGTCAATACACGATCCAGATTTTGCAATAAATATTTCCAAAGTTCAAATTCACGGGTTGTCAAACGAAGCGTTTTTCCACCATTCACCCGTACTTCCATCGCACTACAGAATAAAGTAACATCAGCAATTTGTAATTCCTCCATTTTCTTTTCTTTTCCACGTGCTAAAATATTATTCATACGCCACAAAAGCTCCTCGGTATCAAATGGCTTGGTTATATAATCTTCTGCCCCCAGTTTCAACCCCGTGATGCAGCTCTCTTTCGCATTTCTTGCAGTCAAAAATAAAAACCGAAATTCTGGCTTCAATATTTTGATACGCTTAATTAATTCAAAGCCGTCAAAAGATGGCAACTGAACATCAACAAGTAGTAAATCAAAATTTTGTCTTTTACTTAGCGCTAATGCTTGATCACCGTCATCGACCAAGTGCACTTCAAAACCGCTTCGTTCCAGATACCATTGCACTTCGCAACCTAGATCTGCGTCGTCCTCTATCAGCAATATTTTCCCTTCCATACTATTTAATAATTGGAATTGTAATTCTAAAAATAGTTCCTACATCTATTGTACTATCCAGATCAAGTTTCCATTTATGGACCTTAACAATTTTATGAACAAAATATAATCCTAAGCCCAGTCCTGTCATAGACCGCAGCTGATCACCCCTTTGAAACTTATTAAATATACGCTTTTGGTCACGTTTTTCGATTCCATAACCATTGTCACGAATTTCAATTTCCAACAGCTTCGTAGATAGCTGTACAACTTGCACACGCACATTTTTTTCATTACTTACATTATACTTTAATCCATTTTCGATCAAATTTGTGATTAATGTCGTGAACATAAAGTGGTCATAATAAGCACACAATTCGGCTATGTGATCGTCAAAAAACAAGGTAATTGTGGCTTCTTTTTTCCACTTGATCTGACTATCGAGGATAATATCATATAAATCTGTGATCAAAAAATGTTTATCAAATTGTGCTGTCTGCGGGTCGAAAGACGAAACCTCCAAGGCCTGATTGACCAATTTGTCCAGGCGCTGCACTTGTCGGTTGATGACCTCAACACTTCTAAAGCCTCCTGTCCATTTTTTGTCTTCTAGATCTGCTTTCAGATTTTTGGCTGATACCTGTATTGTGGTGAGCGGGGTTTTAAATTCATGCGTCACATGGTTGAAAAAGTCAGCAGAAATTTCGTTCAATTTCTTTTGCCTGATCCAATTGCGCATGGTGATGAAAAATAAAAAAACAATGACAATAATACTGCTACAGGATAACAGTAAAAATGGTGCAATGGCCAATAGGATATTTTTGACCTGATTATGCTTACTCACATAAAGTTTAAAACCTACTAAATTAGAATACGCAGAAGGTAAGTGTAACGGTAATTGCGGAGACAATATTTTGGGGTCTTACAACCTCCAGATGACCATCTATTAACCCCTTAGGATCTCCTGTACTGATATCAAATAAGGAATAGTAGGTGCTCCCATCAAATGTGAGACTAAGCCGGTCCATATATAGCGCATAATTATATTCTGCGCGATCAAGTTTTTGTTTCCGAACTATATTTTCAAATTCAACAGTAAAGTTTGCCTTTTTTTTGAGTGCTAGTAAGACTTGATCTCCTAATTGATGCAATTTTTGTTTAAAAAGCTTTTGATCTTCTCGCACTAGCTTTTCCAATGTGGTGTATTGCGGAATCAAGATGGAATCGATGATCTTTTGCCCACCACGATAGACCTTATCATTGATGATCGATTGTTCATATTCTAACTTAATTCCCGCTTTTTCATTTTTTAAAAAATCAAGTTGTTCGATTTTATAAACACTCGATATCAATCGGAGCTGCAGAAAAATTAAGACCACAAAACTGGTAATGGCTACCGCTTGTATGATCTTAATTTTACTTATCTTCTTAGGTGTATATTTGACCATTGACATTTTTCAAACCTGATATTTAGTCTATGTCCTGCCTATGATATTGATCGACTGTGCTTGATGTATAAAGTAATCTACTACTTACTTGGTTTACTTGCCATCTCAAATTGCAGTTCGCCACCATTTTTGATCGCCTCATAAGATAGTTTCAATCCCGATAAAGTTTGCCCATTTAGACTTACTTTCTTCACATACACATTCTTTTCCGATTGATTTTTCACTTGTATTGTGATCGTCTTACCATGCTCTAAGTTAATCTTCGCCGATTTGACCAATGGACTGCCTATCCAATAAGCATCTTCACCCGGTGCTACAGGATAAAATCCCAAAGCTGTAAATAGGTACCAAGCCGACATCTGTCCACAGTCATCATTGCCACCCAGTCCTGCATGACCATTATGATATTGATTGCGGATGATCTGGCGTACACGTGCCTGTGTTTTCCCAGGACTGTCCGTTAAATTATACAAATAAGCCACATGGTGTGACGGTTCATTACCATGAACATAATTACCGATGATCCCATCACGCGTTATATCTTCAGTGTGTTCAAAATATTTATCCGGCAATTCCATGGTAAATAAAGAATCCAGATAATTTTCCAGTTTTTTCTTTCCCCCCATCATCTCCATCATTGCTGCAGGCTGATGCGGTACGTATAAGCTATAGTTCCAGGTATTTCCTTCTATAAAACCTTGCCCATGCGTTTCCAGCGCATCAAATTTTGCTCTAAATACTCCTTTAGAATCTTTAGGTCTCATAAACCCGATTGTCGGATCATAGACATTTTTCCAGTTAGCAGCTCGTTTAATAAAGGTCTCATAAACATCATCTTTTCCTAACTTTTTGGCAAGCTGTGCAATACACCAATCATCATAAGCATACTCCAGGTTATTGGAAACTGAGGTTCCTGATAACTCATCAGGGACATAGCCCATATCGATATAGGGTCCGATTCCTTCATATTTTCGAGCGTTTGCTGTCTGTATACAAGCTGCTAGAGCTGCCTCTGCATCGCCTTTATAGACACCTTTCAAAATTGCATCTACCACGACCGATACCGAGTGATAACCACTCATGCACCAATTATCATTGGCATAATGCGACCAGATCGGCAACATATGCAACACACTTTGATCATAGTGCGCCATCATCGAAGCGACCATATCGGCATTTCGTGTTGGGTTGATCAAATTCATCAAGGGATGAAATGCACGAAAAGTATCCCACAGCGAAAAGGAAGTATAATTGATAAATCCCTTTGCTTGGTGCACCTCTTGGTCCAAACCTTTATATTCCCCATTGACATCCATATATACCGTCGGCATCAGACTGGCATGATACATCGCTGTATAGAAATTCACCAAATCTTCCTTATTGAGCATATCCACTTGAACTTTGTTCAACTCCTGTTCCCAAGACTGCTGTCCGGCCTGAACATAATTTTCAAAATTCCAGTGTGGCGCCTCTTGTTCCATATTGGCGAGCGCATTTTTCATACTCACCGGACTCAACGCCACTTTCATCAAGACTTCTTCTCCCTCCTTCGTATCAAAATCTAAGTGCATCTTAATTTGATGAGCCGCTAGATCTGGAAAATTATTCTTTTGATCAAATTTACGCCAAAAACCAGCATATACCTGTTTGCCATCTTCATATTTAGTACCATAATTTTTAAATGCTTTGGAGGTTTTAATCGCAAAATAAACGGTTCTCGTACGAGCCCAACCATTCGTCTGGCGATATCCCACCAATGTTGAGTCATTCAAAACCCGCACTACAGTCCATACATTTTTCCCTTCGTAGTTATAGATACCGGCTGTCAGATCCAAGATTAAATGGGAGGCATCCGATTTTGGGAATGTATATCGATGTATTCCGACACGGGTCGTGGTCGTCATCTCTGCTTTGATCTGATGTTTATCCAATAGCACTTTGTAATAGTTTGCCTCAGCAACTTCATTGCTATGCGAATAGGGTGAGCGATAACCATCTTGTGGTCGGTCTGCCTTGCCTGGATTGAGCTGAACTTTCCCCTGGGTAGGCATCACTAAGATATCTGCCAAATCCGAATGTCCAGTACCACTAAAATGAGTATGGCTAAATCCTACTATTGTAGGGTCATCATACTGATATCCCGCACAATACCTATAAACATTACCGTTATATTGACCATTCATTGAATAAGGAATGGTATCGGTATCGGGACTCAACTGTACAGAGCCAAAAGGTACCGTTGCACCTGGAAACGTATGTCCCATTCGAGCAGTACCAATTAACGGTTTTACATATTGTATTAAATGAGATGACTGCGCTTGCAATAGGCTCGGAAACAAGAACAGACCTAAGTATAGAAGTGGTTTATTGATCATGGATTTAAGTTTTATAAAGCGGGATTTTTGCTGTAGCTATCCCACAACTCATCAATTGTTTTTCCGGTTTGTTTTTTCCAAAATCCCTCTGTGTATGTCTTATCACGCATGGCAGCATCGAGATTTTTAACAAATCCTTTTTTGACCTTTTTTTCAATCCAGTAGAAAAAACGGGCGGTCACGCGGTAGGAATCCGAATAGTTTTGTTTTGCATTCCATTCCGGCAATTTCCAGTTTGCTCCAGCATTATCGATACCATCCACAAATCGGACATAATCGGCAATACCTTCTGTAATCCACCAAGGACCTGATCCATTCGGATATCCCTGCACAATATGCATCACTTCATGTGTCACGACATCGATATCTCCAGGATTTTTGGCAAACCATGATGGACTATAACGTACGATGCCACCTGCTGTTGCAGCGACACCTTTATAATCTGGATCAATGACAAAAGAGACTTTTTTCATCGTCTTCTTATTATAGGTATTCGCCAATTTGGGATAATTAACAAAAAATGTATGGATCAGTTTTTCCTTTAATGCAGGGCTAAAATCTTGGTCTTTATTGATCCAGATTAAGGTATACCCTCCTTTTGTAATGCTATCCGTATCAACTGCCACCTGGCGATCATGCTCGGTATGCTGCCAATTATCTTGAGCAAGGGCTGATTGACAAGCAATCAACCCCATGACACAACTAACTATCTTAATAAAATTCATCTGTTATTATTTTTTAAATATTGTTTTCAATTCCATAGTCATTGAATAAGGTGCTGCAGCCTTGGTCGCACCACGATCGTAATTCGGCTTAGAAGTCATATCAAATGATAATGTACCCCCTTTTAATAATTCTTGATGACTCAACCAATTTTTGGTATATGATTTCCCATTTACTTTTAGATCATTGACATAAAAATTCTGAGCACTAGCTTTATTCCCGATGATTTCTACTGTTTTTCCATTTTCCAATTTTAACGTTGTTTTTGCAAAAAGAGGAGCTCCCAATACATACTCATCGGTAGCAGGACAAACCGGATAAAATCCAAGCGAAGAGAAAACGTACCAAGCCGAAGTTTGACCATTATCTTCATCTCCACAATAACCATCCGGAGTAGCTTGATACATACGGTCTAAAACCTGACGAACCCAATATTGTGTTTTCCAAGGCTGCGCACTGTAATTATACAAGTAGATCATATGCTGGATAGGTTGATTACCATGTGCATACTGTCCCATATTCGCGATCTGCATTTCACGGATTTCATGGATCGTACCACCGTAATAACTATCATCAAAAGCTGGTGGCTGTGTAAATACACTATCTAACATCGTATTAAATTGTTTATTGCCCCCCATCAATTCAATCAGTCCTTCTATATCGTGGAAAACACTCCACGAGTAATGCCAGCTATTGCCTTCGGTAAACGCATCACCCCACTTCAGTGGATTGAATGGGCTCTGAAATTTTCCATCTTTATTCTTTCCGCGCATCAAGTTGGTCGAAGGATCAAATAGATGACGGTAATTTTGTGCTCTTTTAGCGTATAATTCAATATCTGCTTTCGGCTTTTTTAATGCTTTAGCTAATTGATAAATTGTAAAATCATCATAAGCATATTCAAGTGTACGTGCTGCGTTTTCATTGATTCCCACGTCATAAGGCACATAACCCAATTTGTTATAGTATTCAACTCCTTTACGGCCCACTGCAGTCATTGGTCCTTCATGATTAGCACCATGCTTCAACGCTTCATAGAGTGTATTGATATCGTATCCTCTTAATCCTTTTATGTAGGCATCAGCCACTACAGAAGCGGAGTTATTACCAACCATGATATCTGCAAAACCTGGACTGCTCCATTCTGGTAAAAAGCCGCCCTCTAGATAAGCATTTTTAAGTCCTTCTTGCATCTCCACATTGATAGATGGGTACATCAGATTTAAGAATGGATATAGCGCTCTGAAGGTATCCCAAAATCCAGTGCCACCGAATAGGTAACCCGGAAGTACTTTGCCATTATAGGGGCTGTAATGGACTTTTTCTCCCGATGCATTGATTTCATATAACTTATTCGGAAAGAATAAAGTACGATACAAAGTCGAGTAGAATGTACGCATTTGGTCAATATTATCTCCTTCAACAGCCAGACGTCCCAATTTTTCATTCCAGATGGCTCTTCCATCAGCTTTTACCTGATCAAAACTACGGTTCCCCAATTCATTTAGATTAAGTAATGCTTGTTCGGCACTGATAAATGAAGAGGCAACCCGCACCTGAACAGGTTTAGTCTTATCCTTCACTTTAAAACCCAGTATAGCTCCCGTTTGATCTGCCGTAGATTTTAATTTGCCTTTGAAACGTTCCTTACCTTCCCAAGTTGAATAATTATCAAAAGGTTGATCGAATATTAAAACAAAATAATTTTTAAAATTGGTCAATTTACCACGCGAATAACGTGTAGAATAACCGATCACCATATTTTTTTCAGGAATAATCTGTACTTCAGATCCTTTATCAAAGGCATCAAGTACAACGAATGCAGAATCCGTTTTATTAAATGTGAATTTAAAATAAGCTGCACGTTCTGTTGGTGTAAGTTCTGCCGTTACATCATGATCGGCTAAGTATACCGAATAATAATAAGGCGTTGCTCTCTCCGCCTTATGTGAAAACCAGCTTGCTCGCTCCTCCTGATCAAAAGCCGCTTTACCCGTCACAGGCATTAAAGAAAATTGTCCATAATCGTTCATCCAGGGAGAAGGTTGATGCGTTTGTTTCAATCCTCTTATTTTATCAGCAGCATAGGTGTACTGCCAACCATCTCCATTTTTCCCTGTTTGTGGTGTCCACATATTCATGCCCCATGGCAGTCCAATTGCCGGGTATGTGTTTCCATTTGAAAGCGAAGGTTTTGAATCTGTTCCCATTAAAGGATTAACCAAATCAACAGGATCGATAGGTTTACCATTTAATTTTTGGGCAGATACAGTACTTGTACAAAATAAGGATAGGCTTAAACTCCATGCTATCCCCCATTTTAGGGTTTTAAAAATCATATGTGGTAAATTAAATTGACATAAATTGGGTATTTCCAACATGATTGTAGGGAAATAATTGATTTAACAAAAATAAAGATAAAACCTTTTAGCAATAAATGAAAATAAAAATTTAGCAATTATTAATTCCTATCTTCTTTATTACAAAGGAAGTATAAGACAATTAGAATTGTCATCTGAAAGTCTTTTTTGAAGATCACTAGAAAATTATTAACATATTTAACCTATCCTTGTATCAATATAATTTTTAAATAAAATGAATAAAGGAACTGTAAAGTTTTTCAATGAAACTAAAGGATTTGGTTTTATTACCCCTGAAAATGGTGGAGACGATGTATTTGTACACATTTCAGGCTTAAAAGATCAAGTTAGAGAAGGCGATAGCGTTAGCTACGAAATTGAAAACGGAAAAAAAGGCTTAAATGCCGTTAATGTAAGAATAAACTAATTACTATTATATTTTCTTGCAAAGCAGCTTCCCTCATCGGAAGCTGCTTTTTTTATGTTACAAATCATGAGCATTCATTTGCCGCCTTTATGATTAGGCTACTTCTGGAGAAGTGTACACATTATAAGGATTTAATCTTTTTGCCACTGCATAGGCCAACCAAACTGCCATTGCTAAAGGCAATACTAAGCTATAGCCATTAGGAACCATACTACAGATTAGAAAAACAGCAGTAAACCGACCGTGTATCGCTGCTGCCAATGTCGAAGCAGCACCGATCAAAGCAAAATTAAGCACGATCAAATCTAAGCCAAAGATCAGATTACAAAGGATTGCAGTAGCCATTCCTAAAAATGCTCCAGCAACGATGCTTGGTGCAAATACCCCTCCGTCTCCACCCGCACCTAAGGTCAAAGAAGCAACAAATGGTTTTAATAAAATCAATAGCAGCAAAGAAAATGGTATAACGGCTGATGCAGCAGGTTGTGTAAGCAATTCGATCATTTCTTTAAGCCCATGATAGCTATCGCCATATAATGCTGGGAAAAACAAAATTAGAGTGCCGATCACGATAGCACCTATGTTAACACGAAGAAAATTATTACTAATCCTTACAAATAGTTTTTTACAAATAAGTACCAGCTTCATAAAATAAAGTGCCAATAGAGCTGCCAATACAGCCACTAAAGCCATAAATGGCAAACCGTACCAATGCCAATCTTGAACAGAGAAGGGTAATAACGTTTCTTTTTCAAAATAATATATCCCAACATAAGCAATAACTGCAGCTATACTACTGCTTAGGAGCAGTGTTTTTTTCCATCCCCTTGCAATAACTTCGATGGCAAAGAACCAGCCACCGAGGACAGACCCAAATAAAATCGCCACCCCTGCTGTTACTCCAGCACAGATTAACTCTCTCTTATATTTCATAGGCATCCATCCTTTTTCACTAAACTGATTGCCAACAGTTGCTGTAGCGACCACAGTAGAAACCTCTATCCCGGTAGATCCACCAAAGATAACTGTCAGAAAACCGTTGATATAGTGTGATGGGATTTTATAAAAAGGAAGATGATCCTGACGCGTATCCAATGAACGATAAATTTCACGAATTCCTTTGTTCTTCCTGTTCTGGAAAAAAGACTTTCTCAAAAAATAGATAATCGTGATTCCTATAGAAGGAAAGATCAGATATAAGTATATATGGAGGACCGGCACGAGCTCAAAAAGGTAATCTTGAAAATAGGTGGTCAGATGTTTAAGAGAATACGCCAATATCCCCGACAGCACAGCGACAATAATACTGCCTATCACAAGTTTAAAATAACTATAAAATTGTATCTTATCTTTCATGATTGAATTCATATTAACGGCACAAAGCTACCATAAAAAAAAACAGATATCTGGATAACTGCCCGAAAAAATAGCCTCAAATCTAAACCATTAAGATCATGATGACAATAATTTCATATTCTTTTGGAATTTTACAACTAAAAATAATGAGCCTAGAAATTTCACTACTTAAAACGAATACACAAAACCATCATCGACTATTCGTCAATCATTGAGATTATTTTTTTCTCTTTCACGAGATAATTAACGACATTTGCGACTTTAGAAACTAAATCAACTTGGTAACAATAAAATTTGTAGCTTTGTAGCTACAAAACCATAAATAATGTAAACATTACGCGATTTGAATACAAATGAAAAAATAACTGTTTTAATGACTAAAAACAGCTTTTTTGATCATCTGATAGGAAGAGCGCTTTTATAAAATTATTTAAAGGCCCTCGCTTGATTAAGATCAGACATTATATGTCTTTTGGCACGATTTTTTCAACAGGAAGCAAAATCTGGGAATTGGTTTTTACTTATATCACGCTAATGAAAGTAACGATGGGATCTGATGTCTATAAGCTATTTTTCCTTGAGCCATATATCAGTAATTACCTAATATTTGAAACACGAACATGATTAATATTACGCTGATAAAGAAAAAACTACGGAAAGATAACCCGCGCTGGGTGATACTTTTGATCGATTTAGTGATCGTATTTGGATGTTATGCTATTTCCAACTTTATCTTCAATAGCATCCATGAACAATATTCTACAGCCATGATGCTTAAAAAGAGTGTGTTCATTCTAGTGGTTTATAGTCTAGCATTTACGATGATGCGCACCTATAAAGGCATTATCCGACAAACAGGGATTCAAGATGCTACAAAAATCTTCAAAACGGTATGGCTTGCCTTTATGTTATTGGCCATCCCAACCATAGCTATTCGCTATTATATACCTAAAGGTACGATAGCTGGTGATTTTTTACGTCTGTCGTATATCATTCTATTTATGCACAGTTTTTTTACGATGGTGATGTTGGTTGCTGCTCGTGTAACCTATAGAAGCATTTATGAAATGTTATTTCTACCCAATCGTAAAAACCGCAATGTACTGATCTTTGGAGCTTCAAGACCTGGTTTAGTCGCTTATTCTTTATTACGTGACGACCGCCGCGTGAAAAATCACATCGTCGCTTTTGTTGAAGATAAAGTTTCACGAGTTGGTAACCGCATAGCAGGGCTTCGCATTCTATATTTAGAAAAAATAGATCACGCTTTTATTGAACAATATAAGATTTCCGAAGTCATTATTGCTGTCGAAAACAATGATCCCGAGCGCTTAGTCCAAGTTACCGACCACTTTCAACAATTGAATGTTGAACTGAAAATAATGCCAAACTCTCGTGTTATGTTGAATTCGGGCGCGAAGCGTGAAATTCGAGCATTAAAGATTGAGGATTTATTAGGAAGAAAAGCCATTAAAATTGAAAATCCAGGTATTGATGCAGAATTGGATAATAAGGTTATTTTAATCACCGGTGCAGCCGGCTCAATTGGAGGGGAATTGTCGCGTCAGATTTCACAACGCAATTACCGTCACTTAATTTTATTGGATCAAGCCGAATCACCGCTGTACGATTTACAACAATCGCTAAAAGCGTCACATCCTGACCGTGTCAAGTGTATTGTAGGAGATGTGCGCGACAAGGTATTTATGGAACGGATCTTTAAACGCTACCGTCCACAGATGATCTTCCATGCAGCAGCATATAAACACGTTCCTTTGATGGAGCAAAATCCATATGAAGCAATTTGGACCAATTTGGTGGGCAGCAAAAACATGGCCGATCTTGCAGTAGCCTATGGTATCCATAAATTTGTCATGGTCTCTACAGATAAAGCAGTAAACCCGACTAATGTCATGGGAGCTACCAAACGTGCTGCAGAAATTTATGTCAATAGTTGCAGCTCTCTTGGAAAAACTAATTTTATCGTAACCCGATTTGGTAATGTCCTCGGATCTAATGGCTCCGTAATCCCATTGTTTGAAAAACAAATGGAACATGGTGGACCATTGACGCTTACACATGAAGATATCACACGTTACTTTATGACGATTCCAGAAGCTTGTTTATTGGTTCAAGAAGCAGGTGTAATGGGAAAGGGAGGCGAAATATTTGTTTTTGACATGGGCAAATCAGTCAAAATTATAGATCTTGCCAAGCGCATGATCAAATTAAAAGGATACCGCTATCCTGAAGATATCGATATTAAGATTGTTGGATTAAGACCTGGGGAAAAGATATTTGAGGAATTACTTGCCAATGATGAAAATACGCAAAAAACTCATCATCCAAAGATCATGATAGCACAGGTCAATCGCGAAGATATTGCTGAAAAATGCCATCTGATCCACAAGCTCAGTGAAGACATCACTACGATTGGTAAAGGAGAAATAAATGATATGAAATTGGTACAGCAACTTAAAAAAATAGTTCCCGAATTCAAATCTCAAAATTCGATATTTGAAGATCTTGATGAGGAAATTCAAGAAAAAATCATTGCTGAAGTTTAATCATATTCTGCAGCTTAATCCCTAAAAAAATAAAAATAGCCCGTAACAAAATTACATGGGCTATTTTTTACCATTAAAAATCCCCCAATATTCGATAGAAAATTTAAGAATATTACCATAGCTGTGCAACTATGTAAATTGACAGATGTAGACAAAACAGTTTGGTATCATACTATTAATTCTGTAATTATTTCAAATATTCTTTCGTAATTTGCCTAAGTAATCTGAATGGATTACTTAGGCATTTACCAGCATCAAGGATAGGAAGAAAAAGCTTACGCATTAGATTGATCTATACATTATAGATAAAAAAATCAAGAATTAAAAATATGCTTTAAGCAATAAGAATAAGCATGAAAGAAAAAAAAATATATATAGCAGGACACCGTGGTATGGTAGGTTCAGCTATAAAACGAAAATTAGAAGACTTAGGTTATCATAATTTTATTTTCCGCAGTTCCAGCGAATTAGATTTACGAGATCAATTACAGGTAAAGGAGTTTTTTAAACAAGAAAAACCTGCAATTGTTATTGATGCTGCTGCAAAGGTCGGAGGTATACTGGCCAATAATAATTATCCATATCAATTTTTAATGGACAATATGCAGATTCAGAATAACCTCATTCACGAATCACTAGAAAACAAAGTAGAAAAATTTATTTTTTTAGGATCTTCTTGTATATATCCCAAATTTGCAGATCAGCCTTTAAAAGAATCTAGTCTATTGACTGACAGCTTAGAACCAACCAATGAATGGTACGCATTAGCTAAGATTACTGGTGTAAAAGCTTGTCAAGCTATCCGTAACCAGTTTGGAAAAGATTACGTCAGCCTAATGCCTACCAATTTATATGGTACTCATGACAATTTCGATTTAACTAGTTCTCATGTATTACCAGCGATGATACGTAAATTTCATGAGGCAAAAATTCAAGGGAATACTTATGTAACTTTATGGGGATCTGGTAATCCTATGCGTGAATTTTTATTCGTAGATGATTTAGCAAAAGCTGTAGTCTTTGCTTTAGAGAACCAATTACCTGATTACCTATACAATGTTGGTACAGGCATAGATTTGAGCATTAAAGAATTAGCACATCTTATTCAATCAATAGTTGGGTACCAAGGAAATATTATTTGGGATAGTAGTAAACCAGACGGGACACCTCGTAAGCTAATGGATGTCAGCAAAATGCATGCATTGGGTTGGAAACATCAGATCGAACTGAAAGAAGGTATTGAGATCACATATCAGTGGTTTCTCAAAAATCAAAACAACTATAAAGAAGTAAAATTATAAGTATTAGATACTACATAAATTAAGCATAAAATGAAAATTGCATTAATCACTGGTGTCACAGGACAAGATGGCTCTTATTTAGCAGAATTACTATTAGAAAAGGGGTATATGGTACATGGCATCAAACGCAGAGCCTCCTCTTTCAATACCCAACGTATTGACCATATTTATATGGATCAACATGAAAGCCATGTAAACTTTAAGTTGCACTATGGCGATTTAACTGATTCAACCAATATAATTCGCATTATCCAAGAAGTACAGCCGGATGAAATTTATAATTTAGGGGCGATGTCACACGTAAAGGTATCTTTTGATTCACCCGAGTACGTTGCTAATGTCGATGGAATTGGTACATTACGTATCTTAGAAGCAGTTCGTATTCTAGGACTAGAAAAAAAGACACGTATTTATCAAGCTTCCACATCTGAACTGTACGGTCTAGTACAGGAAGTACCTCAAAAAGAAACCACACCTTTTTATCCAAGATCTCCTTATGGGGTTGCTAAAATATATGGGTTCTGGATCACTAAAAATTACCGTGAAGCTTACCACATGTATGCGTGTAATGGTATTTTATTCAACCATGAATCTCCACGCCGAGGAGAAACTTTTGTTACTCGAAAAATTACGATGGCCACTGCAGCTATTGCTCTGGGTAAACAAGAATGCTTATATCTAGGCAATCTTAATGCTCAACGTGATTGGGGTCACGCAAAAGATTATGTTGAAGCAATGTGGCTTATGTTACAACAAGATGTCGCCGAAGATTTTGTTATAGCAACAGGAGTTACTACTTATGTTCGAGAGTTTGTCAGAATGGCTTTTGCCGAAGTGGGTATTGAATTAGCTTTTGAAGGAAATGAGGCTACAGAAGTTGCCAAAATTAAAGCCTGTCATCATCCAGAATATCAATTGGAAATTGGAAAGATAGTTGTAAAAGTAGATCCACAATATTATAGACCTACTGAAGTTGATCTTTTGGTAGGTGATCCAACAAAGTCAAATACACAATTGGGATGGAAACCTAAATACGACCTTGCACAACTGATAAATGAAATGATGCGATCCGATATTGCCTTAGCGAAAAAAAATAGTTAGCGCTAGATTCATTAATTTTTACAATTAAAAACAAAATATCCCGAGGTCAACTCGAGATATTTTGTCAATATCTACCACTTTGGATTTTGCACCAATTTTGGATTTTTGGCAATTTCCGATGTGGGTAGTGGCCATAGATAATCTCGCTCCACATCAAACTTACGTAACGATGCGGGTTGTAGGACAATATAGTTCTGATCATTGACAACCGTTTTGTCCGACCATTTGTCACCCGTAGCTGTCAGATATTCTGTAAATAAATAACTCCCCAATAATGTTTTTGGCAATTCTACTTCTGCTGTTTTCCAACGGATGAGATCCCAATATCCATGTCCTTCAAAAGCCAGCTCTACTTTCCGTTCACGACGAATTTCCTCGCGCATACTGAGCCCATTACTGTTGACAAAAGCATTACTCAATTTTGACATGGCGACATATTGAGGTGCATCACCAGTCCCCACATTCACTTGAGGCAATCGCCCTCTCAATGCATTGATCGTTTGATCCAATACAGCATCACTTATCTGCTCATCCAATTCATAAATAGCTTCTGCATAATTTAGCAATACCTCAGCATAACGAATCACGGGACGGTCGATGTAAGAAGCCTGCAGTGTCCAAAAATCTTTTTTGGCATATTTTCGAATACCATATCCACTCCTCTGATAACTCGGATTTGGGATCGTATAGTTACTACTGGAGATAAATTCATCCCCTCTCTTAAAGATACTAAAACTCATCCGCGGATCTTTCTTATTGAAATACTGTGCATGAGTCATGGACTTGTCCGGTTTCTGATATAAAGGTGATTTTTGAATAGGCAATCCATCAGCCATCAGGTAATTGTCTACAAAATTTTGAGTGGGCACCACAGAGTTACCCTCATAATAGCGTTGTACCGGAGTAGATATAATACTATTCTCGCGATTGACTCCATAAAGTTTGACCATAATATTTTCCTTATTCGCACGACCTTCTCCCGCTTCTTGGAATAAATTATAGTACGCATTGTTGTTGGTCTCCCCCTGGCTTCCTGTTGTCGACATACTAAACAGGGCATGTGCTCCGGAATTGATCACCGCTTCAGCAGCCTCTTTAGCTATAGTCAGATGTTTCTTTGAATCGCCATATTGATGAAACTTCTCGCGCGTTCCTTCAAATAATGCAATCCTTGACTTAAAAGCCAAAGCCGCAGTTTTAGAAATACGACCATACTCTTTTGCCGTATTCAATTCATCTGCCGATCGCAATACGGATATGGCATAGTCAACATCGTCTAAAATAAACTGCAACAGTTCTTCCCTAGAGGCGCGCTCTTTAAAAACATCGGGATCATCAACAGCCATTGTTTTGGTGATCAAAGGTACGCCTCCAAAACGTTTGAACATATCAAAGTAATACCAGGCTCTAAAAAACCGTGCTTCACCGACATACCAGTTAATCTGTGTCTGATCACCTCCCTTTTTTATCACCTCTTCGGACTTTTCAATCAACTTATTTGCCTGAAAAATCCCATAATAACTATAATCGTTACTGGTTGCAGGAGCAACACGAGAACCATCACTAATCGTATTGGATGAGGTATTGGGATATGCATCTGTCGACCAATTATCGACCGTTACATCCGCAGTGGTTAAGCCCGGTACTGTCGAGTAAAAATAATTAGCTGCCAATCGCACATCTGCCACAGTGTTCCAAAAATTGGCATCACTCATAGCAGTTTCAGGCACTTCATTGATATCGCAAGAAGTAAGTGAACCTAACGATACAGAAGCTACTAATAGATATAAAATTCTTTTTTTCATGATCACTGTCTAATTAAAAATCAATATTTAAACCAAAGGAAATGGATGTTGCAAATGGATATGGCGATACTTTACCATCTTCAGGCTTCATCTCAGGATCGATCACACCTTTATAAATACCCAATTTGGAAATTGTCAATAAATCTTCTCCAGAAACATACATGCGTACCCGTGAGAATGGTAACTTTTTCATGGTTTCCTTGGTCAAAGAATAACCCAACTGAATATTTTTCAAACGTGCGTAAGCCCCGCTCATAAACCATTTATCCGAATTCTGAAAATTTTGTGTTCCTTCTAAGTAAGGTCTTGGATAAGCAGCATCGCGGTTTTCTGGAGTCCAGTAATCCATATGAAAATTCATCGGTAAATAATACGAATATAACTGCGGTTGAATCAATTCATTGCTAGGTTTGAATTTACGTTTACCGATCCCCTGAATAAACATGCTGAAATCGATATTTTTATATCCAAAATTAAAATTGAAACCGTATTGATATCTAGGGTTGATGTCGCCTAAGTACACTAAATCACCGGTATCACCAAGGACATTTTTACCCGGAGAGATCTCTCCATTGCCATCCAGATCCACATAACGGATATCGCCCAATCCAGGTACGCCCGCTTTATTGATCAATTTCGCATAGCTCGGTGCATTTTTTAGATCCTCTTCCGTCTGAAAATAGCCATTGGTCTTATAGGCCCAGATCGAATTCAGCGCATAGCCTTCTACTAGATTATTGACGCCTGAATAAACGATATGATCAGCACCACCATACTTGACCAATTTATTTTGATTATCCGCCAGGTTAAATGATGCTCCAAAAGTAAAATCATCACCGATCTTATCTTGATAACCCAAGCTGAGTTCCCATCCCCAGGTTTTCATTTTTCCAACATTTGATTTAGGAACATCAATACCAATAGTTGCAGGTAAGCTCACCCGAACCAACATATTATTGTTGTACTTATTATAATAATCAAATGAACCTTTTAACTTTCTATTCAAGAAACTAAAATCTAAACCAAAATTTTGAGTCTCTATCGTTTCCCAAGATAGATTTGTTGCCGGAATCATACCCTGATTGAGATAAGTCTGTCTACTATCGCCCAACAGTACATTTGATCCAGTCAAGAGCTGAGCAATAAAATCATAGTACCCTATCCCGACTTTGGAGCCCACTTTACCCCAAGATACGCGTGGTTTCAACTCATTGACGATAGATGATAAACCATCAAACCAGGCTTCCTTCGACATATTCCAACCCGCTGAAAAGGAAGGAAAGACCTTAACGCGCTCACCTGGAGTCAATCGTGAACTTTCATCACTACGTACAGTGGCTTCAAATAAGTATTTTTCTTTATAATTGTAATTGAAACGACCAAAGTAAGATTGCATTTTTTCAGTAGCCGCCGACTGCGAATTGGACTTATTGAGTGGATCTGAGGTAAAGTTCAAACTCGGATTATCGTTGACATACAAATTCTTTGTCGACGCACTTAAGGTTTGATAGTCGTAAGCATAGAGCTGATACCCGCCCATGATATGGAAATTATGTTCATCCGCAATTTTAACGTTATAATCTGCCACAGCTTGATAATTCTGGCTCAACGTTTTATAATCCGTGATTGCATAATTATTCGGATTGTTTAATTGACTTGCGGTATTGGCTGTAGGACCCGAATAGAAGGTCACTGTTCGTCTGAAATTGCGATTTTGTTTCGTAATATCTTCACGGCTATACATCAATTTAACCTCCAGACCTTTCACCAACTTGTGTATGGTCGCGGTTGCATTGTTGAAGTAGGTACTGCTACGGTCACGGTTAAATCCACCATCTTTCAATAACGCATACCCAAATGCTGATGAAGTACCACTTCGGTAATAGGTACCATCTTCATTGAAAAGCGGAAAACGCATTCTGGAAGAGAAAAATTGACGTAAAATACCATTTCCGCCCCCATCTAGTCCATAGCCCCCATCCTGTGGATTATCAGTAGCTTGATTAATATAAGCACTCCCGATATCTAATTTGATATATTCATTGACTTTAGCCGAAATATTGGCCCTTGCATTCCAACGTGTAAAATGATCTTCACCGACCTTAAACATACCCGCTTGACTCATATTGCCCAATGAAGCCATGTACGTTACATTTTCACTACCGCCCGAAAACTGCAGGTTGGTGTTGTTCATCGTGTAAGACTTCTTCACAACCTGGTCAATGAGATTTTCTTGATTGTAAGTCCGCCATTGTCCATTCGATCCCAGCACAAATGTAGGTCCATTCACCGCATAGTTGAGATCCTCCTCATTATACTCAGGAGCCAAACCAGCATTTGCCCGTGCGGTATTGACATAATTCATTTCATCAATCAAGGACAATCTTTTAGGGATATTGGCCGGCATTTGCCAAGCCATATTGCTCATCAATGAAATCCGTGATTGTCCTTTTTGGCCTTTTTTTGTCGTGACCAATATCACCCCACCCGCTGACTGCGCCCCATAGATAGCTGTTGCACCACCATCTTTCAGCACACTGATATTTTCAATATCATTAGGATTTAAAGCCATAAACGTACCTTCCGAACTGATCACACCGTCAATCACAACTAGAGGAGCAACAACACCATTGGCAGAAGTGGCACCCCGGACTTCCATATTTAATCCTTGCGCCCCCGGTCTACCCGAATTTCGACTGATCACTAAGCCCGGAGCTGCCCCCTGCAACATATTGACCACCGTTGGTGAAGGTCGATTCTGTAACACTTTGGCATCGATCTGTGACACTGCACTGGTCAGGTTGGTTTTCTTTTGACTACCATAACCGACCACGACCACCTCATCAAGCATATCTTCCTGCGCTACTAAACGGACAACAGATGCCGCAGATGCAACCACTTCTTGATGGATATAACCGACAGAACTGAAGATCAAAATCGGATTAGAAGTTGTGATAGCGAGGGTATATTGACCATTCATATCCGTGGAAGTAGAACCCTTGCCACCTTTTTCTCTGACCGTTACGCCTCCCAGGCCTCTACCAGTTGCATCAACTACTTTTCCTGAAATTTGTTGTTGCCATACCCCTTTTGAATCTACTTTTTCCATCGCAAACAGGGGATGAGCGCCTGCCAAATTGGGCAGTGTGCTCAACGAAAGTGGTGCTAAAAATGCAAGCTGACAGTATAATCTGGACCAGCTCCTGTGCTTTGAGTAATTGTGTTTAACCATATCGTGATTATTAGGTTTTTATTCGTGTAACTCTTGGTTATAGTCCAGCAATTGTAAACAAAAATAAATCACGGCTCCTATTTCATTATTCAAGCAAACGATTGCACATCATACGAAAACGATGTAGCAAATCATGCCTCAAATCCTGAATAGAGCGATTGATAACAATCAATGAAAACTTAAATAAATCATCATAATAGAAAGAAAACAAGGTAAATACCAAAAAAAGGGCTGGTACACCATTGCATAGTATCAGCAGTCATCATCAGCGCATGGCAACGATTTACACAGGAATAAAAATGGATTGTTAATGGGACAAAACGCTATCTGGAGCCGATATAGCATGCCGATTTATGCAAGAGCTACCAAGATTAGTATCTGTACAAATAGCGATGTTTGAGATCGGCAAGCGCAACAACTATATCAAGCGGAAAACGTCGCATAGCAGGATTTGTTGCTGTTTATTGAAACAGTAGAAGTATCAAACTCAACATGAATTAGTAGAACTGTACCAGATTGAACTGTGCACTGATAGCCGTGAGCAGTTTTTAATAGGTTTTTACCTCATCAATAATCTGTGGTACAGCCATCCTAAACCAATATGTGAATTTCTCCGGTTGCTCCGTGAGTTGTTTCATCAGTTCTGCTTTATCGATCCATTGATAATTTTGCACTTCATCGGGATTGAAGTTTGGCTGATCATCGGTATATCCGATCAATACATGATCATATTCATGCTCAATCAAGTTATTTTCAACTGGAGTATGGTACATAAAAGAAAAGAGATGATCGATATCACATTTTAATCCCATTTCATAGGCTAATCTTTGCGATGCACTCGCTTTAATATCTTCCCCCCATTGTGGATGAGAGCAGCAGGCATTGGTCCACAATCCACCTCCATGGTACTTGTGCTGAGCACGTTGATGGATCAGCATCTGTCGCTCACTATTGAAGATAAATATAGAGAACGCACGGTGCAACATTCCTTTTTCGTGTGCCTCCATCTTATCCATTTCTCCCAGAGCATGATCTTGCTCATCAACCAATACAACTTTATTTCTGTCCATAAGATTTTATCTTTTGCTATTTATCTTGCAGTGCCGCCTGATATGCTTGAAGTGCCCTTGCTCGAGCAAATTCATGTCCTACAATAGGAGCTTCCAAGAGCTGTCCATAATCTGGATTCCAAGTTTTAACATATAGGAGGTCTTCATCAAACTTTAATGTTTGTGCCGTAGGGTTGAAAATCCGAAAATAGGGTGCGGCATCACATCCTGAACCCGCTACCCACTGCCAATTACCATTATTTGCAGCAAGATCGTAGTCTAATAATTTTTGTGCAAAATAAGCTTCACCCCAACGCCAATCGATGAGAAGATGTTTGCACAAGAAACTAGCAACCACCATCCGTACCCGATTGTGCATAAAGCCCGTCTCATTGAGCTGCCTCATGCCAGCATCTACAATGGGATATCCCGTTTTTCCGGAACACCATCGTTCAAATTCCACCTCATTATTTCGCCATTCGATGGCATCGTATTTTGGTTTAAAACTAGCTGTCACGACCTGTGGAAAATGGTACAGGATCTGCATAAAAAACTCACGCCAAATCAATTCAGAAAGCCAAGTTTCATTATTTTTCAACGCAAAATCCACACATTTTCGGATTGATATCGTTCCAAATCGCAAAGCGATACCCAGTCGGGTGGTATGGTCCAGCGCAGGAAAATCACGCTTTTCTCCATAATCTTTTATGATATCTATCGCCAGTTGCGGCTGTTCAAATACGAGGTCGGTCTTTTGAAAGCCTAATGTTTCTAGACTTATAATATCTTGAAATGCTGCTTTATAAAAATTTTCCAGGGCAATGGTCTCCTGCCCGTAGTGTGCAGGCTGCAGCATACTCTTCCACTTTTTAGCATAAGGCGTATATACAGTATAGGGACTTCCATCCGCTTTAACAACTTCCGACTTTTCAAATATGACCTGATCTTTGCTTGCATAGCATGGAATACCGATCTCTTTTAGATCACGTTGCACAGCATCATCTCTTTTGATCGCCTGCGGTTCATAATCACCATTGCAATACAACCCCTGTACATCATACTCCTGGCAGATCATTTTTATCACATCCAACGGGACTCCTGAATAGGTGTGCAGCGTAGAGCCATGCTTTTGCAAAGTCACATTCATCGCATGCAATGCCTGATGAATATAATCTACACGTCTATCATAACGCGTTGCTAGCCGGGTCAATATATCGCTGTCAAAAATAAAGATAGGCAGTACCGCGTATCCAGAAGCAATGGCCTGTTGCAGACCCCTATTATCTGCTAAGCGCAGATCTCGTCTAAACCAAAAAATAACGACTTTATTTTTCTTCATCGCCAACTCCTATTTCTTTGTCATGTGCTACCCATACGAATCGACTGGTATCATAACCAATCGCTTGAGCTGTTTTGATAAAGGAAGCTTTTATATCCTCTGGAATTGTGGTGTCGCGAGAAAGGATCCACAAGTAGTCAAAATTTTGACCTGCGACTAAGGCATAGCGATATGCAGGATCCAATGCAATAACATTATATCCACCATAAAAAGGTCCAAAAAAGGAAACTTTCAATGCTGCAGTCGTTTTCTGAGATCTGAACTTTGCTTTACCTTTGGCCGATTTCCACTCGTTTTTTACGGTATCATAGCCCCTATTCAATACGATTAAACTACCATCATCATCCAAATGATATTGAGCAGTGACCCGCTGCAGATTTTTTTCAAAACGATTGTCAACACGGACGATCTCATACCATTTACCTAAATAGCGATCTGCATCAAAATCACGGATAGGCTGTACACCTTTAGGTATCATGGCACATGCGGAAAAAAGGAGCATCACCAAAAAGCTAGCTATCCAGATATAGCGGTAGTGATTTTTCATGATCGTTATTTTTTTTGAAACCGTTTAAAAAAGTAGATATTGAGCATAAATTGTGCATACCCATACACCGCATCCTCCACTGGAATCGTCAGCATACGGATATTCAATATTTGATCCGGATTGTAATTAACGATTGGCGATTCCAGACCCGTACCCGTCAGTACCCCATTTACCATAAAGAAACCCGGCATCAAACACAGGTAGACGAACGATCCCTTTCCTATCCAACTTACTTTTGCGATATAATGCAGATAAAGTACAGTCGCTGCAGTGATCAGCACGGTAACCAGAGGATATATTTTTTGGTGAAATAAGACCGCCACCAGTAAGCACACCAACACGGTAAACCACACCACGATCGTATTCAACTTATTTGCCCAATTGAGGTTGAAAAATTTATCCAGACAGAAATAAGTAAACACACATGAAAACGGTATGCAGATAAAAAACAACCATTCTTCGATCGGTAAACCACCGATTCTAAAAGGCATGGTATAGCTCGAGTTAAACCACCATACTCCCATTTTAGTAAAGGCGATATCCCATGCGATAAATGGAATTGCCACCAAAATACTTCCTTTAAGAAATGCTTTAAAATGTTTATTGAACTGTATTCTGCGATCAAATGAAAAAATAAAACAAATGATAACCGTCAAAAAATTGATCAGTATATACGTATATGTCTGCATCTTTAATCTTTTTTAAAATACATTTTAAAATATTTCACCGGCACCCAAAGAAATCCAAAACATTCGCCCTGCTCTCGCCCTAGATGTTTATGGTGCTGCTTGTGCGCACGCCTTATGGCCAATAAATAGGGGTTTTTTGTATTGCTTAGAAAACTGATCCGTTGGTGAATAAAAATATCGTGCACAAAAAAATAAGCCAGACCGTAGCACGTCACCCCCAATCCTATGTAGAAAATATAACTATATCCCTGCTGGCTACCGATATACATGAGTATAATAGCAGGTATTGCAAAAATGATAAAGAAATAATCATTTTTTTCCAGATGTCCCCCGGTACTGTGGTCATGATGATCTCTATGCAACATCCATAGAAATCCGTGCATCACATATTTGTGAATCAACCAAGTCGCTCCTTCCATCAAAAAGAAGGTCGCTATTACAATTAAGATATTCATCAAGATTGATTTTTAGTGTTAAACATTTTTTCTAATACTTCATATCGGTAAGCAAAAATATCCACGAGTTTGTTGCGTATCATCAATTTATGCGCGATTCGACCCAAATATCCCAATGGAAGCTTATAGGTCACGACATCCCTCATCATTACCCCTTCCTCATTAGGCGTAAATTCATGAAAATGACGCCATAGTGTATAAGGTCCATTTAACTGCTCATCCGTAAAACTGGCATAATCTTCTACCTGCGTTATTTTAGTTCGCCATTTCATCCTTATGCCCAACAAAGGCGTGACTTTATAATCGATGATCAGACCTTGATGGATGGGTTTATCTGCTAATTGGTTAACAATCACAAAATTCATCTTTTTAGGGGTGATCTTAGCTAAATTATGGGGTGACGAAAAAAAATCCCAAGCCGTTTGGATATCGCAATTCAACTGCTGTGTGGTCTCTATCTGATATATCATATTTATAAATTTTAAGCTAACATCAACCCTTGAGGCCTAAGTTAGGATCCAAAACACCTGCTATAACTGTTCGTATTATTACAGACCAAATATTCGAAATGGTCTCACCACCTCCATCTTGTATTGTACATAGCAGCTCATCATCAAAGAAAGCTTTTGACTGTTGGGGATACGAATACGTTCTTTTAATATGCTATGGGCAGGAATCTGTTTAATTTTTTTCAATAATGACCAATAATATTTATAGGCAAGATAAACTCCGAATTTAGAAGAACTTGGCAATTTTTTTATTCCAACTAATGCTTCCCTAAATTCACTTTCGATATCCTGCTCGATCGCAAATTTAATATGGTTATCAAACCCCCGCATATCGACATCCGGGAAATAAGTACGCCCCAGGATATGGTAATCATCTTTCAGGTCTCTGAGAAAATTAATTTTCTGAAAAGCTGAACCAAGCTTCATGGCATAAGGTTTCAATTTTTGGTATTCTTCTTTGCATCCACCCACGAAAACATGTAAACACATCAGTCCCACCACTTCTGCCGAACCCAGTATATATTCCTTGTACCTATCTTCATCGTATGTCACTTGATGCAAATCCATCTCCATACTTTTCAGAAATTGATCGACCAAGCTACGATCTATTGCGTAGCGATGTACCGTCTCCTGAAAAGATTGCAGTATCGGGTTAAGTGAAATCTGCTCGTTGAGCGCTTGATCCGTCTGCTCCATAAAACGGGTCAGCAGCAACCGTTTATCATAGCCATGAAAACTATCTACAATTTCATCTGCCAGCCTAACATAGCCATAGATCGCATATATAGCCTGCCTGATGGAGGGATGGAGCGCCATAATACCTAATGAAAAACTCGTACTGTATTTTTTTGTCGTGGATTTGCTTACCTCGTAAGATAATTCATCAAACAGTTTCTTCATGGTGCTTTAGGTTAAGTTTATGAACTTCATTTGCAACTATTTTTCCGGAAATAATAGCCGGAGGAACCCCTGGTCCCGGAACAGTCAATTGACCAGTATAATATAAATTAGCTAGTTTCTTATTCTTAATAGCCGGTTTCCAAACCGCAGTCTGTCCCAAGGTATTGGCCAAGCCATATGCATTTCCTTTATAAGCATGATAATCAGCGATAAAGTCACTTACACAGTAACTTCTCTTATAATCAATTTTGGATTTAAGATCTTCTACCCCTACATGCTTAGCCAATCGTGCCAGCATTTGATCCAGATAACGCTCTCTGACAGCCTCATCATCCTCAATCCCAATGGCCAATGGCATCAATAGAAAAATATTTTCATGGCCTACAGGCGCGACATCAGGATCGGTCTTAGAAGGACAGCAACTATAGAACAAGGGATTATCCGGCCATTTTTTTTCCTTATAAATGGCATCGATATGAATATCCAGATCATGCTCAAAGAACAGGGTATGATGTTTCAGATTGGGTATTGGTTCACTAAATCCAAGATAATAAATTAAACTCGATGGTGCAAATATGCGATCTTCCCAATACTTAGCGGTATAATTGCGATACTTTTCGTCCAACAGCGTTTCGGTATGATGGTAATCTGATGAGGCGATAACCGCATCAAATGCCATAGAAACACCATTGATCAGCAATGTACTTACCTGATCATGTTGCGTATCGATCCGCTCCACATGATGATTAAAATAAAATTTTACACCCTGATTTTCTGCGACAGTATGCATCGCTTTGATCACTTCATAAAACCCGCCCATTGGGTACCATGTTCCCAAGGCGTACCCTCCATAATTCATCAAGCTATAAAGCGCCGGAATATTTTTCGGTGAAGCCCCTAAAAATATGACAGGAAACTCCATTAAAGCAATCAGTTTGGGATGAGTAAAATATTTCTTGACATACGACCTAAAGTCAGATAATAAATCCAACTTAAAGGCACTCTTGGCAATCTTTGGTGAAAAGAATTCCCACCATGAGTGACAGGGTTTATAGACAAACTCTTTCATCCCGACCTCATATTTATAGCGAGCGGCTTCCATAAATTCATCCAGTTTTTGGCCACTTCCTGCTTCTATATCTTCGAAGATCACGCGCAATTCATCATAATTTTTTGGAACTTCAAAATTTCCATCTGAAAAAATCATTTCAAATTGAGGATCAAGAGCTACAAGCTTATAAAAATCTTCGGGTTGATAACCGAAATCATGAAAAAAATCAGCAATAATATCAGGCATCCAGTACCAACTAGGCCCCATATCAAAGGTATAACCATTGTCTGTTTTAAATTGCCTAGCTCGTCCACCCGGGATACTATTTTTTTCATAAACATGTACCTCGTGACCAGCTTTAGCCGCATAGCATGCTGCAGAAAGACCGGAGAAACCTGAACCTATAATCGCTATCTTCATTGAAATCAAATTAATGGTATTTGTTATTTTAAGAGTAAATAAATAACCTCATTTATACACTTTTTGTTTTTAAAAGACACAAAATATCATAAATTGACACCCTGCCCACCCTATTATCATGCAGACTCTTCTACAATCTAGAGTATATACCCGTTAATTATCACTGTAAGGATAATTTTCTGATACTGAATTCAGTAAATCAGCAACATCAATATTTTGATTATAGATGGATTGATGAAAATGTGCTAATTTCTGCAACAACCGAATCAATTCCATCTTTTCCTTATGCGTCAGATCACCTGTAACAATTTGGGTTGCTTGACGAATTTTATGCATTTGATCTTCCAGGACTCGTAACCCCTCAGCTGTGATGGATATGACTTTACTCCTTTTATCTTTCTCCGAATTTTTCTGTTCTACCCATCCTTGATGAATAAGCCGATTGATAATTTGCATACCAAGAGGTTTATCATGAATGTTACGTTTGATGAGTTCCATTTTGATCATAGCTCCAAAAACCTTGAGATTGATCAAATAAATAAACTCTTCTTGTGTAGAAAACGCCGAATCATGAATAGCCGATTTGGAATACGTCCTGGCATATCGATTCATATGCACAATTAGCGTACTGATCACACTCTCAGCATTGCGTCCATCCGCTTTCCCTTCCCAATCGGGTTCTGCTAGTAGTTCTGCTTCAAAGTGATCGACAATGTATTTCCGAAGGCCTTTGCTGTCTTCGCTATATGTATTTCCTTTTTTACATTCGTATTCGAATTGCTCGATCAGGTCAATCGTTTCTTTTAATAAGTTATAATTCATAATGTTGATGATTATAGAATGTGATATTCCTTAAGCATAACAAAGGTATAAAAATATACTATATTTTATATGAAAAATAAAAACAAGTCAACTAGTAATCTAAATTAATAATGAAAGAATTCGATCCCATTGCATAAAACAAGCAGGAACTATATGTTAATTTATAAAATTTTTTATATAAAATAAACCAGTAAAATTTATTAAACTTGCCTGCTATTACAGTAAATAAACTTAAGGAATTAATACTTCGAAACACCAACGATATGCACATTCATGTATAAAAAAAGCTGCAACCCCATTCTAGATCGGATTACAGCTATTATAAAGGATTAAAATGGATTTAAAAATTATAGGAATTTCAATACAAGATCTGCTTAAGGCATCAAAACATGATCGATCACATGGATCACACCATTTGACTGCTGTACATCAGCTATGGTGACTTTAGCATCCTTTCCTTTTGCATCGCGGATATACAGATCTTTCCCTTTCATCCAAAACGTTAACATTCCACCTTCTACCGTCACCATCTGAGCTTTACCACCTTTTTCTTTTACTGTTTTTAAAATGGTAGCAGCATTAAAATTTCCAGCCAATACATGATAGGTCAAGATCTGTGTCAACATCTTTTTATTTTCTGGCTTCAATAGATTATCCACCGTACCTTTTGGCAATAAATTGAATGCTTCATTGGTAGGTGCCAACACCGTAAAAGGACCTTTTGACGATAATGTTTCGACAAGGCCGGCAGCTTTGACAGCAGCGACCAATGTGGTATGATCTTTTGAGTTGACCGCATTCTCCACAATATTTTTAGTTGGATACATAGGTGCTCCGCCTACCATTACTGTTTTCATTTTGTCGGCATGTTGTGCCAGTACATTTCCGCTGCATAGAACACCCATGACTAACAGACTGAGTGCCATAAAATTTAATTTCGTTTTCATTTCTTAGTTTTTTAAAGATGTCATTTCTATCATATACGACATTATGGTGCAAGCGGATTTTATGTGCAACAACTATTTTAAAGATAAAAAAGAGCTGCGATGTTAGTGCATCATTACCAATGCATTAAATTTTTAAAGAGATGCATAATTTATTAATCTAAATACATATATTTGGAACTCAAAGACTAATTGATTGAGCCCGATACACCATTTAGAAGAAGACACCCTCATTTCCTTACTGCAAAAGAAGGATCAACGTGCATTTAATTATCTATACGATCATTATGCAGGGGCGCTCTATGGAATCGTGATCCGGATCGTGTCGTTAAAAGAATATGCGGATGAAGTAATTCAGGATGTATTTGTCAAAATATGGAAATATATCGATTCATTTGATGCGGCACGTGGCAAGCTTTATACTTGGATCATCAATATAGCCCGCAACTCGGCTATCGATTATGTCAAATCTAAGAGTGTTCAAAACGAACAAAAAAACCAATCTCTTCCAGATATCGTAGATGTTAAAGAAAGACATAACTTTAGCATCTCGACACACGTTGATCATATTGGTTTTAAAAATGTATTGAATGAATTACGAGCAGAGTGGAGAGAGCTTATTGAGATGGCGTATTACGAAGGGTACACGCAGCAGGAGATTGCTGAGAAATTGAATATTCCTTTAGGAACGATCAAAACCCGTACTCGGGGCGCACTTTTAGAATTAAAAAAAATACTTAAAGAATACGAATAACAGTGGATACTAAAGAATACATATCGTCAGGAATTATAGAAGCGTATGTGATGGGTCTCGCCAGTGAAGAAGAGGTGAGTATCTTGATGTGCATACGTCAACATAATACTGAAGTAGAGCAAGCGATTTTGGAGGCAGAAATGACCTTAGAAGATCTTGCTACTCGTCAAGCTATGTCCCCTCCTCCCGAACTGAAAGCTGCGATCTGGAATACACTATCGCAACAGGAGACGACCTCTTCGAGTCCATTGGAACCACAACAACAAGATCTTGCGTCCATCAAACCGATGGCGTCACCATCATCTGCAGCAGAAAGACCATTACGCACATTGGCCGCACGCAATTGGGCCATTGCAGCTTCGATATTACTGGTGGCCAGTATCGGTGCCAATATCTTTTACCACAATCAAAGTGTCAATGATCAAGATATGCTGGTGCAGGCATTAGTAGAAAACCAGTCCACTGAGCAAAAGCTTCAACATATCCAAGAGAAATGGAAATTGTTGCAAGACCCCGTGATCAAGACCGTGACTCTGGCCGGTGTGGAGCAGCACCCGCAGCTCAAAGCCCATGTTTTTTGGAATACAAAAACAACAGATGTATACCTGAGCTTAGAAAATCTACCTGCTGCACCAAAAGGCAAGCAGTATCAGCTATGGGCAATCGTCGATGGCAAACCTGTCGATGCAGGTGTATTGCCATTGGACAAAACCGACCAGGTGACTATAATGCACCAGATCCCAGCAGCACAGGCCTTCGCCATAACACTTGAAACCATAGGCGGTAACCCCACTCCAGACCTCACACAGTTATATGTAATGGGCAACACCTAATCGGGTGTTTCTTTAATCTTTAGACTTTGTCCACAATTTTTCATTACCCCAACAGAAGCATTTAATTTTCGTAACAGGGCTCATACTTTTGTTTTATTTTGTAATTAATGAGCAAAGCATCCGATCTTTTTGATCACGTTGAATCATTTTTTTGCGCATTAATAATAAGATTTTAAGTATTTGAAAAAATAGCTTAATATTAACGGTAAATTATTACAAATAGAACCCCAGGGTCTCTATATAAAAGCTTCTCGTGCTGTTATATTTGCTTTATAAAACGTTGAATGTAATCGAATACAGGTCATTACATTTATAAAAGAGCACTTAGTTTGTCATTTTACATAACCATATATTACCCTTATGAAAAAGATTTTAGCACTTGTCCTGCTAACGATTACGCTGTGCTCAGCGGCATGCAGTTCAAAAGAAAACATTGAACCCGAAGAAATCAATATCTTAAGCCAAACCGTTTGGCTCAGAAAAGATATGTCCTCAGAAATCATTTATGGGGGAGGCGATAATTATCTCAAATTACATTTTAAGCCAGATTACTCCTATGAAATCGTGCGTATAAAAGGCGATAAGGTCAATAGCATCTATGAAGAAGGATCATACACGATCGCAGACAATAAAAATGTGATCTTGAATACGCAGAAAAACAATCAAAAAACCTCCTTACGCTATGTTTTGGAGAATAATAGAACACTCAATCGCGTAACTGAGGATGGTCAGATTCTGACACATGCCTATGAAGCTTATATTAAACAATAAATTACACTGATCACTTTACATCCTTAATACAAGAAACAAGATCATGGGCATCCATCGGTTTTTTCAGCTTAGCATCAAAGTAAATTTGATGCTTTTGCTGTTCTACCTCCATATACATACTATCGGCTGTAAAAACAAAAACTCGGATATGTTGCCATGCTGGATTATTGCGAACCCGATTTAGAATTTCCCAGCCGTCCATATCGTTCATATGCAGATCGGTAATCACAATTTCTACAGGCTGCTCTTCCATATAGGCTAGTGCGGCCTCCCCTTTTTCAAAAATATGTATTTTAGGAAAATTCTTAAAATAATGTTTCAGATAAAGAATATTGATCCGATTATCTTCAATGATTACTATATCTATATCAGGAAGATCTTCCAGCACATACGTTTGTGGCACCTGCTCGATCTTCTTCGTCTGCTTGATAGGCACTGATAGTGTAAAGGTCGATCCTTTTCCCAGTACACTGACCAGATCTATGGTTCCTGCTAGTTGCTCGGCAAATAATTTGGAGATATACAGACCAAGACCAAAGCTACTCGACTGATTTTTAGCACCAGCCATATAATACTGTCTAAAGACCAGAGCCTGCTCTTTTTCCGAAATACCGACACCACTATCCTTCACTTCAACAGAAAGAAATGATTCACCATTTTTGATTTTCATGGATGCAGCGACATACACCTCTCCTTTTGGGGTGTACTTAATGGCGTTGCTCAATAAGTTTGAGACAATTTGTTTGACTCTAAAAGCACTGCTATAAATGAGTAAGGTGGGATCAATATCAATTTTAGCCACGAGTCTGATAGTTTTTACTGAAGCCTGATGCTCATGAACCTTAATGATATCCAAGAGCAATTGATACGCTGCAAAATACTCGTATTGAACCTCCAGTGCGCCAGCCTCCAATTTACTCAAATTCAAAATATCATTGACCGTCGTATTGATCACCTCAATTTCATGCGATGCCGAACCCAAATATTCCGGAAGAATCAATTTATTGTCATTATTCTTTCTCAAAATATCAATGATACCGAGCAATGAATTGATCGGTGAGCGAACCTCATGGCTTACGCTGGCCAAAATGGTCGTTTTTTCAGCAGCTACCTTATCGGCATAATCCCGCTCCTCTTGTAGTTTCCGTTCATATGAAACAGCGTTGGACTGATAGAAAAAGGTGATGATAATTAACAAGAGGATAATAATAAACGATGCAACCAGTTGATTTCTGAAATTAACCGTGTTTACTTGATAGAGCGTCAGATCCTTTGCCTGCGCTTGACGAAGCTGTACCGTCTCCTGATCCCTGATTTTATCAATACCTTTTCGCAGATTGTCCAACAAGTCACGATTAGCTTGAATAAGTTCCTTTTCTTTATCTTGCAGTGCCGTAAATTTCTCTTGAAGTGCGCTTAAATTCTCGCGGTACACCTTTCTATTTTGTTGGATCAAATATTCGATGTTACGCGAAATCACATCTCTTTGGATCGTGCTAAAATCCTGTGTGATGGTACTGGCAACTAGTGTATCATTTTTAGCTTTAAAAATCCGGTTAAATAGTTTTTCCTTTTTTCGGATTGTCGTATCGCGTTTGAGTGTATTGAAAGAGCTATCGCTCATGATCCGATTGACAATAGAATCCAGTTTCTCAAACTTAGGCTCCCGATAAGATGTTTTAGTTTCCGAAGATAATGTTGACAAAGAATCACTGGTAAAAAAGATCAGCTGATCGACCGTGTGCTTGAGGGAAGCAAATTCTGTGGATAATCTCTTTTTATGAGCAACATCCGCAGCACTGACTTCCAAATTGTGGTCATGTAGTGTTAATTTGGATAATGAATCAACAAATAATTTGACCGTGTCCAACTTATTTTTATAGGCATCGTAGTTTTTTTTATCAAAATTGACGGTATATAATCGAAAAAGGTTGTCCGCTTCATTATACACAGAAAACAAGCCGTATAATCCAGATGATCGCTCATTCAAAGCCGCATAGGCCGCATTAAGCCGTTCTTTTAATTTTTGCTGCTCAAAGTACTGATATATAAATATCGTCATGAGGTAAGCAAAAGAAGCAATAAGTGCTGCTATTAATATTTTCCTGAGCAGGAATGTCTTTTTCTTTTTTACTGTGGACAAGAGTTCGTATTTTTACAGTTAACAGATGAACGCCAACATCTTCCTAGATATTTTTGCCTAATGCCGAATTATTTGTGATTTAAAATACAAGCAAAAATAACTATTTTAATCATCCATATATCCTAAAAGCAGCTAAAATAGAGGAGTATTCATCAATTTGTAGTTACTTCACTACATGCAAACAGATTGTATCAAGTAATTTAAATAGAGTCATCATTATGCTCCGTTCACTTGAGTCATGATTACTGATATCTTGATTGTAAACTACAACTCAAATTTAAATTATGCATTCTTAACTATGGGATAGATCGGCACTTCATCCTCTCCTCGTAATTCAGTATCAAGAATCTCAAATTCTGAATTTTGAGATCTAAATTCTGGGACAATTTTCTTCATACACCTGACCAAATGCATAAAATTGGGCAAATTTATTTGAGCTTGTAAAATCATTTGGCATAAATCATTGATTAACTCCATCTTTCCATTCAAGTTATCATGATTCACCTGAGCAATCATGATTTTAGGGTGATGCGTTTTAATTGTATTCTCATTATTTGCTAAAAGTTCTTCATAAATCTTTTCACCAGGCCTTAGACCGACAATTTGAATATCAATATCTTGAGGATAACGATATCCCTTTAAATTAATCATACGTTTCGCTAGATGAATAATACGAATTGACTTTCCCATATCAAATACAAATATCTCCCCTCCTTTACCCATTACACCCGCTTCTTGAACTAGTAAACAAGCTTCTGGAATAGTCATAAAATATCTGGTGATTTCTGGATGTGTTAAAGTTAACGGCCCACCTTGAGCCATCTGCTTTTCAAATAAAGGAATTACAGAGCCATTGGATCCCAAGACATTGCCAAATCTTGTAATAATAAACTGGGTAAGGGATTTTCCACTACAACTACTGATATATATTTCTGCTATACGCTTAGTTGCTCCCATAACGTTCGTCGGATTAACAGCCTTATCTGTCGAAACTAAAACCACTTTCTTAACCTGATATTGCATCGATAATTCTGCAATATTTTTACTGCCCAAGACATTGGTTTGGATAGATTCGTATGGATTTGCCTCCATCAATGGGACATGTTTATAAGCAGCGGCATGGAAGACTAAATCAGGATGATAATCTGCAAATATTTTTTGCATAAAAGCATAGTTTCGAACATCAGCCACCACACAATGTAAGTTTTTTGACTCTGTACATCGGATTGATTGCTGTATATCGTATAAAGCAGATTCTGCCTGATCCACCAAAATCAATCTCTTATATGGACGCTGTGCAATCTGTCTAGCCAATTCCGATCCTATAGAACCAGCAGCACCTGTAATCAGGATGACTTTCCCATCCATTTCTGCATCGATTTCTTGACGATCCAATTGAATGGCCTTTCTTCCAAGTAGATCATGGATTTCCAAAGGACGAATTTCACGCTTGACACTTGAATTCGGCAAAATACGTGCAGGAGACATTATTTTCAGTTCTAATCCCAACTGATGAAACCATTCAGACACATATTGTAAACGTTCAGGATCATTATTTTCTACTGCAATAACCACATCAGATATCTGATTTTTTTTGATAAAATCTTGGGTAACCTCTGTAATATCTAAAATTTTCAAACCTGCCAACCTATTGCCTACACGAGATATCTGATCTTCTACAAAAGCAACAACATGGTATTTGACTTCAGAATCTTCATTTAACATGGAATATGTAGAAATACCAGGTCTAGAAGCTCCAAAAATCAAGATATTCTCAATCTTTCTGGGTGGTAAAACTAAGTATTCAAAAATTG
The DNA here is from genome assembly GCF_002440335.1 of Sphingobacterium sp. UBA6320. Classification (NCBI taxonomy): domain Bacteria; kingdom Pseudomonadati; phylum Bacteroidota; class Sphingobacteriia; order Sphingobacteriales; family Sphingobacteriaceae; genus Sphingobacterium; species Sphingobacterium sp. UBA6320. The sequence goes on from NZ_DJTA01000011.1 coordinate 119,611, forward strand.
TACGGTAAATTACACGCGCCCCGACCATAAGCAACATCAAAATACAAAACTGCATAGTCAATACGCCATATGGGATCCGTAAATATTCTCCTGCAAGGCTGTCTTTCTCTACCTCTGCTCTGATCATAATCATCAATCCAATCAGAATTATATATGCAGTTCCCGTGGTCTTAAAAATTTTCACCGTATCTCTAATACCTGTTTGACGAACAATACCTTTATAAGTACTTTTATAGAGGAAAAGTATGAAATATACTAGACCTATTAGGATCAGTTTTTTCAAAACAAAGGATGTATTAGAAAATCCCTTTAAATTATATAGAACATAAATAGAAATGACATAGCTTAAAAACACTAAGCACATATCGATCATTAAAATGACCGACCGAGGATTATCTTTACGTAAGCAGCTCTTGACAGCAGCTAAAAAACCAATCATAACCTAATTATTAATTTATACTCTGTTCTTAGCACTGGTTAGTTCATCACATAACACATGGAAACATTTTAGGTCACATGCTTTTTTATGTTAATTGATATATACTAAGATAATTAAAATTTGACAATTTAAACATCACTTGATAAAATATTATTAATTAGTAATTTAACCAAAGACCCCTATCAGAAATCATCTCGTTTATGATTAAATAACAACAATCTTACAATAGATCATAATTCTCAAAGAAATAAGACTAAATACAACTATTTTTCAAACAGTTGACCTGATATTACAAAGGCTACAAAGAAATGAATTACAAAAAATTTGGCATGTTGTTTGACATAGCCAATAATAGAAATGAAAAAAAATGTTGTGGTAATAACACATGATCGCCGACAATTAACATTTATTTTAAATTATACACGACGACTATTAATAGCATTAAATCAACATTATTGAAAAACAATTACTAGTATCAAAAAATGGCTTTTTTTAGCAATCTATTTACAAAAAAGAAAAATTCCACTTCCGTTAGATCGTTAACCCAGTTGGATTTTCTAGAAGTCGATATGCATAATCATCTACTTCCAGGGATTGATGATGGCAGTACTTCAGTGCAACAGTCATTAGGGTTTATTAAGGAACTTAACAGTTTAGGATTTAAAAAGTTCATATGTACACCCCATATTATGGATGGCGTACATCCTAACACCAAATTTACGATCGGAAACGCACATCACGCCTTGAGCGAAGGTTTAAAAAAAGCAGGAAGTGATATTGAGATTTTCGCTGCTGCCGAACACATGATTGACGACGGTCTACATATGCTTATTCAAAACAATGATTTATCCTTGATCCCAGGAGGCTATGTTTTAATAGAGATGTCTTACCTATCCGAATCAAAAGCATTATTTCAAACTATTTTAAACATACAGAAATTAGGATATAAACCAATTTTAGCACATCCCGAACGCTACAATTACTATCACACTAATTTTGGTATATATAAGCAAATAAAAGATGCAGGCTGCTTGTTACAATTAAATCTATTGTCCCTTAGTAGATATTATGGTGTAGATGTAAAAGCGATTGCCATGACATTAGTCAAATCTGGTATGTATGATTTTGTTGGCACAGATCTCCATCACGAGAAGCACTTACAATCTTTAAAAAACATTGTTGATAAATATCCAGTAAGAGAAATGTTAAAATCCTGCAACATCCTCAATCACACATTAATGGATCATATTAATACGGAAAATGGACAGCATATTATCGCTGGATAAATATGATAAAAGGCAATGTTTTTGACAATATTGCCTTTTATCATATTTATAGATGTTTGTACCAATTACAAATATCCATGTCTAGTCAGGTAATTAACGACTTCCCTTGCACCAAAATCCGTCAGATGATGCCTATCATAAATATAAGGCATATGTTCTTTAACCGAATGATGGGCTATTTCTTTATTTTTATATAGATCTATATAATGACCAGATGGTATTATTCGCTTCATAAAATTATTTACATCCTTTGCCTCCTCGACACTGTACTCGTATTCATTCATTTCTGGATTGAACAATTTTTTTAAAGCAATCTGTCTATAGGGGATCCGATAAGATTCGATCTGACCAATAAAATAATAGTCTATACCATAGTGATCAAAAATATTAATAATCTGTTGCAGACCCGCCTTAATTTCTGCTGGAGTATAATTCATTTCATCATAGTTATGCATCAACCAATGCACAGAAATAAATATCTTATGAACATGCTCGTGATTTTGAGGTAAAAATTCTTGATAAAAATAGCGCCATAAATCAACCGACTTTTGATAACCTTTCGGACTTGGAAAAGGGAAAGTTAAACTTAAACTCATTTCCAGTAAGTGTTGTTCTTTTGTCAAAACATTTCTCAAAGCCGTTGAAAGTTGAGCAGCATGGCTATCACCCATCAACAAAATATTTTCCTTTGCCGAATCTATCTTTAGACAGGTATGTTGATCATAGTCATCATAACGGTCACTACGAGTGATATAACAATTACACGGGTTTAAATGCTGATATTCCTCATATTGGAAATAATGGATGTATGATGAATCTATTCTGCGAACATAATTCCAAATCATATTTTTGGGCCAAATAAATAAAATCATCGAATAGGATATCAGAAAAAAAGCTACTATCATCAGTTTTTTCACACTCAGGTTATTTTTATTCCTTTCCACTAGATAATAAGATATTATTGCAAAGAAAAATGATAAAAAGAACACCAAAAAAATCCAATAAGGAGATTGCATCAAAAATTCGTATTTTTTATATAATACATATATCGGCCAATGCCATAAATAGAGCGAATAAGATATTTTTCCCAAAAACTGTATGGCAGGAATTTTATACCAGGAGAATTGAATATCCAAAGCGAGTATAATCATAGTCGCTATCACCGGAATTACGATCATGGTTGAAGGCCAAGCATGTCCAATATCGAAAAATATTACCGAAAGAAACAAAAGACCTAGCATACCTACAGTAATAGGAACAAGTATTGATTTGAATGCATAGCGCAATTCCCGACTATACAAAAATCCTAGAGCTCCAAGTAAAAATTCCCAAGCTCGGGTAGGCATCATATAAAAACTCCAAGATTGAGCATAGGGATACCACAGCCCAGCCGTAAAAGATAAAATACTAAGTCCGATCATGAAATATCGAAAACGATGAAATCGATAAAAATACATTCTTCTTAATAGCAACAAAATAACGGGATAAAGGAGATAAAATTGCCATTCTACTGCTAGCGACCAACTATGCAAGAATAGATTATCCTGATATTCCGGAGAAAAATAATCACCCGATAGTGTGGCATAATAGATATTGGAAATAAATGCAAGACTTACTGCGATGTATTTCGCATTCATTTTGAGATCAACATCAAAATACAATAACGGTAACACAAGAAGCATAACTGTCGCTACAAAAAGTTGGGCCGGTACGATTCGCTTTATTCTGCGGCAAACAAAATCAAGATAAGAAAAGCTCTTATTTTTGACATCTGCTAATATAATTTTGGTCATCAAAAATCCAGAGATGACGAAAAAAATATCAACACCTATATAACCACCTTCGAAAAAAGGAATTTGATAATGATAAAATAAAACAAAGCATACAGCAATTGCTCTCAATAGGCCTATATCATAGCGAAAGCTCATTTTAGGTTCATATCCAATTTGATGGACAACCTAAATGTAGGGAAATTACATGAACAAAAAAAGAGCACTTTCTTTTGGAAAAGTACTCTTTATATAGGTAGATGAGAATATTCTTTATGTTATTTAAAAATTTTATCGCAATCATCCTTCCATTTGAATTTCCACACTTTCAGTTTTAACCGATTATGGCCCCTTAAAAAATACAGCGAATATGAAATACTGCACCAAAATAAGTAATAATCTATCAGCTACATCAGCTTCTTACCTATATAAATAATTTTTGTAAATAATCAACTACAATTAAGAAGCTATTCGCCTTATAACCAATTTTAATCATGACCTACAGAAAAATTCGTTAGCCACAGATACAATTTTACTAAAACTTGTTACCAAACACACTAGATTTTGATATTTTTTTAAAAATTTTATCGTCATCCCGTTCATCTCCACATGACTATTAATGATGTTGATATTTTACCTTTTTACATGCAAATTTCGATTTAAAAGATAGAATAAAGTAGCGTACTAATTCAATTTTTTTGCCGCTGATCAAGTATAGTTTACTAAGCAATTAAATTCATTTCATAAACAATTTTGGTTTAATGTAAATCATCAATTTTATGCAATAAAATATTTTGTAAACATATAGCTACAGCTAAAATTTATAAATAAAAATAAACCATATAGATGAACTGATTTAGCAACATAATGCTTGATCTCATATCTCCAATAAAAAAACTATTTATGAAATTTTAATTATTGAATCCATTTTTCTAAAAATGGATTCAATAATTAATAGAACGATTTAGCTTTCATCAAACAAGAATAATCAATATCAAATTTTCATACAATATATATACTTAAAATTAAACATAAGTAATCAGAAATAAAATTAAAATATTTTATAACAGCACCCTGATTTTTTTATCAAAACGCTAAAAAGAAATATAATTATATTATAAGTTACAACACGCACCGTAAATAATTACAATAAGCATAGTTGCACATTAAACTTATGGATAAAATTAATACATAACGAAAATATTGAAACATAAAAAATTCACGGAAAACAAAAAACAGAAAACAAAATTGAAACCTTATTTGTTAATAAGAATAATTTAGTTCAAAACAATAAACTATGGGGATAATAACAATGTCTACATTGTTAATTTTCTATTAATTTGAAAACAAAATCTAGGAATATTGATAAAAGACATATATTTTTACTTTTAATAACACTAATACAATCATAAAAGTATTTGCAGATAATAATTATCAAAAAATAAATATATGATAGGTATTTTGAAATAAAACAATGTTATAACAAATAAAAAGA